>JAGKWY010000173.1 GCA_021151625.1 Gammaproteobacteria bacterium
TCCGGGGCCTGGTATATCCCAAATTTTTCAATCGCTCCGCACTTTACCTGAAAAAATAATGATAGAGCTTTTTTTTATGAGAAAAAAAGTAGAAATCTGCGTCTGGAATAAAACCTGAGCAATCATGGTTCAGTGGCACCCAATATTGTGTTTCGAAAATTCCCAAGCTGCAGGCTTTTTTGTAAATTGAATGAAAAATGTGCCAATAATGTGCTTTCATAAACCATTGATGAAAACGCGCTCCGCGTGTGCGAGCTTGTGGTACTCGCATTTGTAAGGGGCTGCACTAAAATTAGATCAACTAGAATTAAGTTAACTACGGCATGGTTCGGAGCAGATATGCGCCATCAGGTTCCCTTCGTGGGCGAGCGTAAAGTTGTTCGCGCTGATGATGATCAGGCACGGGCAAAGCGCACCAGTGGGCGAGTCATTGATGAGGTTGTGGGCAACGGCGTTGCCGACAGCAGTTGGGAGGATGTAGTACCTACTGGCTGGGATGATAAATCCCAACCCAAAAAACCTGAGTCAGCGCGCGCATCCGTAGCTATGCCCAAACCTCAGGTCCCACTCCGCTCTGGCGGTAAATCTTTGGCGACTGGTGTTGGTGCCAGGCCTCAGCCTACAACGAAAGCTCCCGCTCCCACTAAAGGTGGCGGCGCCTATTCCGGTGCTATTACCTTTTCAGATTCTGCCAGCCTGGACTGGATTCCTATCAATAGCGGCCGCGGTTTGCGCGTTAATATCCACGGTTCTATCGATCACGACCTGCGCAAGGAATGGAGTCGCTTGTTGAATGATACGGAAGATGTTGGTGTGCGCGAATTTGAATTTAATTTAACCGAAACACCCGCACTGAGTTTAACTGGTTTGGGAATGCTGCTCCTGTTTAAAGAGCGCAAGGGCTCAACGCGCGACGAAATAAAGTTATGCAATTGCAATAAAGAAGTGGCGCAGTTGCTGGAATGGACAGGAATGGATAAGTACTTCTTAATTCAAACTACGCAAATATCTGGTGGCTAGTGTTAACTAGTGATGTGCCGATTATTTACGGCAAAAAAAGACCCGCAACATGCGGGTCTTTTTTTTAGATATTTTTCAATGCGTCGATCATCGCCTGCATTTGCTCATCGGTACCAATAGTAATGCGCAAGAACTGGTTGATGCGCGGCTTGTTAAAATAGCGCACCAGAATTTTATTATCGCGCAGGTGTTGTGCCACTTCTGCCGCATTTTTCCCCACTGGTTCAGCAAAGACAAAGTTGGCTTGCGATGGCAACACTTTGAAACCTAATTTTTCCAGCTCGCTAATGGTCCACTCGCGTGTAGCGATAATTTTATCGCGGCAGGTTTTGAAATAAACATCATCTTCAAAGGCAACAATAGTTGCTGCTTCCGCGATGCGATCCAGCGGGTAAGAGTTAAATGAGTTTTTCACTCTATCCAGTGCATCGATCAAATCCTTGTGGCCCACGGCTAAGCCAACACGCATACCAGCGAGCGAGCGGGATTTGGACAGGGTTTGTACCACGAGCAAGTTGGGGTATTTGTCTACTAATGTGATAGCGGTTTCCGCACCAAAATCGACATAGGCTTCATCGACAACCACTACTGATTCAGTATTTCTTTGTAGCAGCGCTTCAATCTCTGCGAGTGGTTTTCCAATTGCCGTGGGAGCATTGGGGTTGGGGAAAATAATGCCGCCGTTATCAGTTGGATAATCTGCGAAATCAATCGTGTAGTCAGCGCGCAGCGGAATCGTTTTTTCTTCAATGCCAAACAATTTGCAATACACCGGATAAAAGCTGTAGCTGATATCGGGAAACAACAACGGCTTGCCTTGCTGGAAAAACGCCATAAATAACAGCGCGAGTACTTCGTCGGAACCGTTGCCAACAAATACCTGTTCAGCCTTAACACTGTAGTAGGTTGCGATGGTGTTTTTCAGCTTTTTGGAATTGGGGTCGGGGTAGAGGCGCAGGCGTTCGATGGCGTCATGGGTGATCAAATCAATCACTTTGGGTGAGGGCGGGTAAGGGCTCTCATTAGTGTTTAATTTGATTAACCCATCAATTTGCGGTTGCTCGCCGGGCACATAAGGCTCCAGCTCGCGCACCACAGGACTCCAGAACTTCGACATGATCGCTCCTCAGCGCGCCAGTGCAGTAAAAATCGTTTCTATACCACCAGCTGCGCCCAGCAAATGACCGGTTGCAGATTTGGTGGAGGTCACAGCGATTTTGTTATCAGTACCAAACACACGTTTAATTGCGGCTAATTCACCCTTGTCGCCCACTGGGGTGGAGGTGGCGTGCGCGTTCAAATGTTGAATCTGTCCAGGATTTATGCCCGCTTGTTTGATGGCAATCTCCATCGCACGCTTTGCACCGTCGCCGTCTTCCGGGCCGGAGGTCAGGTGATAGGCATCGGCGCTGGTGCCGTAGCCGATAATCTCGGCGATTGGCTGAACTCCGCGCGCCAGGGCGTGGTCAAGTGATTCGATTACCAGAATACCGGCGCCTTCGCCCATCACAAATCCATCGCGGTCGCGATCAAACGGGCGGGATGCTTTTTCCGGTGTCTCATTAAATCCAGTGGAAAGCGCGCGTGCTGCTGCAAAGCCGCCCAGGCTAACGGCGTGCACTGTGGCTTCGGCACCCCCGCAAATCGCCACAGTCGCTTCACCGCTGCGAATCAAGCGTGCGGCATCGCCAATCGCCTGAACACCTGCGGCGCACGCAGTGACTGGAGCGCCCAATGGGCCTTTAAATCCATAATTAATAGATACATGCCCGGCGGCCAAATTGACCAGGAAAGAGGGAATGGTAAAGGGCGATAACTTGCGTGGGCCACGTGTGTCCATAGTGCGCACGGCATCGGCAATGGCCGGAAAGCCGCCCACACCGGAAGCAATAATTGTCGCAGTGCGCTCGCGCTGTTCGTTGGTTTCCGGTGCCCATTGCGCTTGTTTAATGGCCTCATCGGCGGCGATCAAGGCAAACAAAATAAAACGATCCATCTTGCGCTGGTCTTTGGGTGAGATAATCGCATCGGGATTTAATCCGCCCGCGGGATCTTCTGCAATCGAGGGTACCAGTCCGCCCACTTTAACGGGTAACTCGCCGGCGATTTCATCACCCAGCCGGCGCAAGCCGGATTCCCCCTTCAGCAACTGTTGCCATACATGCTCCACGCCGCAGCCTAGCGGTGAAGCTATGCCCATGCCAGTAATAACAATGCGTGTCGATGTGCTCATGGCAGACTCCGGATTTATACATGATGATCGTAATGTATAAAATTATATGATGATCATCATGTATACTGTCAAACACTATTTGGTCATGTTGGTATGGCAGTTATATTGAATCTGGATTTGTGGGCGGGGATTGGTTATGAGAGTAAGCAGAGAGCAGGCCGCCGAAAATCGCGGCAAAATTTTGCAGGCGGCAGCACAGTTATTCCGCGAAAAAGGTTTTGATGGCATTGGTATTGCCGACCTTATGAAAAAGGTCGGGCTAACCCACGGCGGTTTTTACGGTCATTTCACCTCAAAGGAAGATTTAATGGTGCAAACCTGTGCCTACGCGGTGGATGAAATTCTGGAGCAGGGCCAGACGGCGCGTACCTCGGTGCGAGGGAGCAAATACAAAGCCTTTATTGCCCGCTATTTATCAACCGAGCATCGCGATAACCCCGGCAGCGGTTGCTTGATGGCGGCCCTGGGGGCAGATGCAGCGCGTCAGTCACCGGTAATCAAACAGGCGTTCACCCAGGGTTTTAATCGCTTGTTGAATGCGCTAATGAGTGTATTGCCGGCGACCAAAACTGAAGCAGCAAAACGGGAACAGGCATTATTAACCCTGGCAACCTTGGTGGGTGCGCAAGTGATCGCACGTGCGGTAGATGATCCGAAACTTTCGGAGGAAATATTGCGGGTGGTGAATAAAAACCTGCATTGATGTTGCCTGAGCCGGATATTCATGCGCAGGGCAAAGCGAAGAATCGGCGCTATAGTTCAGAGAATGCTTATTAAATACTTCTGAATGTGAATGCGCTCTTCGGCGGGAGTTAATCGATGAAACGTATACCGGAATTGATAATGCTGGACCTGGATGGAACCTTGTATGTAGGTAAGCAGCCTATTCCCGGTGCAATTACTGCCCTTCAGTTGTTGCGCAAACGCGGTATTCAATTGCGCTTTCTCACAAATACCACTACTAAATCTGTGGATGAATTAAGTGCGCAATTGCGGGTGATGGGGTTTACCCTGGAAGATGATGAGTTAATCAGCGCACCTGTTGGTGCGAAGCTGGAATTGTTGAGCATCCAACAAAAATTGCGTCGCCCGCTGCGTATTTGGCCGGTGGTTGCTGACGGCATTAAGCAGGACTTCTCGGATTTTTTTTGGGATGAGCAGCGCCCGGATTATATAGTTCTGGGCGATATTGGTGATGCCTGGGATCTTACGCTAATCAATAATTTATTTAATGCCATGCACGCGGGTGCTGAATTAATTGCCTTGCATAAAAATCGTTTTTGGCAAACCGATGAAGGGCTCAAAGCCGATATAGGTTTTTTTGTGGCCGGTCTGGAGTATGTGTGTAGTAAAAATGCGCGGGTGATGGGCAAACCCAATCGCGCATTTTTCCAACGTGTACTGGATTCAGTAGGTGTTGATGCTGCAAACGCGTTGATGGTGGGCGATGATCTGGATAGTGATATAGGTGGCGCCCAGCAAATGGGGGTGCGCGGTTGTCTGGTGAAAACTGGAAAATATCGCGAAGCTTATCTCGATCAATCCACCATTAAACCTGCTTATGTTATTGCTTCAGTTGCCGACCTCGCGCACATGTGGGATTAATTACGCTTGATTCGGTGACAAAAATGAATGCCCATTTTTGAAACGAGCATATGAGTTGCCGTGCATTATTCTGTTTCTTTATGGTGCAATCAAAATAATCTACTAAACTGCAATTAACTTTGGATGGGTTATATAAGCAGTTGGAACCCCGAACTTCCCCCTGAACTTGCACCAGTTAGCTGGTGTTGTGCGATTGTTTTCGCAAAATAATTAAGGTTTCGTTTTAACGTTTCCAATTAATAACAGTTTGAAAATTATCAAATCAAGTTGGCATGAAAACCGCTCTCTCAGAAAAAATATAAAAAAGAGCAGTGCATAAAAAGCTCACAAAAAATAGCAGCAGTATTTTCACTGTGATTTTTTGTGTGGCTAGGCGACATCTCTCTGTGCGAAAAATTTTGCCAGGAGATCGTTGCTGCCAGGTTAAAAATTGCTGAATGCAGTATTGATAATTTTTTTAATTATTGGATGTTAAATCAGTTAACCAGCAAAAAGGGGTGAGTCTATGCGCAACATTAGTCAACTGGCATCAATCGTTAAAATGGTTACCTTGGGGTTATCGAGCGGGCTGTTGTATTTATCCTTGCCCATTGCTGCGCAAGAAGGTGCTGATGGCACTATCGAAGAAACACTGGTTACCGGCTCGCGCATAAAACGGCCAGATCTTACCTCTAACAGCCCCATCGCTATAGTTGATGCGGCTGAACTCAAAATGACAAACACGATTAACCCGGAAGAGTTTCTGCGCGACGATCCGCGTTTTGTCGCGGCGCTGGGTAGCAACACCAATAACGGCAATGATGGCGGCGCTACGGTGAATTTGCGCAACCTGGGTGAGGAGCGCACTCTGGTATTGCTCGATGGCAAGCGGTTTACGCCTTACGATTATCAGGGATATGTTGATCTGGCGATGATTCCCACGGCGTTAATTGAACGCGTCGAAGTGGTGACAGGTGGTGCATCCGCTGTATATGGATCTGATGCAATTGGTGGTGTGGTTAACTTTGTAATGAAAAAGGATTTTAGCGGTGTGGAGTTTGATTATTCCACGTCATCCAGTTTTGAAAGTGATGCAAAGCGCGATGATTTCAGTATCACCTTTGGTGGCAATATTGATGATGGTAAAGGCAATATTGTCGCAAGCTTAACTTACAGCAAACAGGATGCCCTCTATCAGGGGGATCGCGCTTACTCAGAGTTTTCGCTCGACAATATGCTCGAGCCTGGCGGCAGCGGCACGCATCCCAACGGTACTGTCTACACCTCAGTTGATATTCCCGCGTTCGGAGTGGGGCTGGATGATCCCGTACAGTTTGATGATTCCGGTAAGCTCACTGACGATGTGCAGTCATTTAATTTTAACCCCTACAATTTGTTGGTGACGCCGCAGGAAAAATATATCGGCACAGTAATCGGCAATTATAAAATTACCGATGACACAGAGTTTTTTGGGCGCTTGTCCTTTGCCAATAATCGTGTCGATACCATTCAGGCTCCTACCGGCACTTTCTTTTTCCCTTATTCACTCAATATCGATAACCCATTTTTATCCGCGCAGGATCAAGCGATTTTTGCTGAGCTGGATTCGGTGGAAGAGGGCAGTGCACAAAACGATGGTCTGGTGGATATCGCCTTTGGTCGTCGCCTAACAGAATTGGGTACTCGTGATTCTCTTTATGAAAATACCACTTTGCAATTTGTGGCGGGTTTGCGCGGCGTTATTTTTGAAGATTACGAGTGGGAAGTGTTTGCGCAAAAGGGCCACACGGCGCGCGCGCAAAATTTTATTAACGATGTGGACTATGCCAAATCCCAGCAGGCGATGCTGGCAGTACGGGACCCGGATACCGGCGAGATAGTTTGCGCCGATGACAGTGGTGGTTGTGTGCCGGTGAATTATTTTGGGCCGGACACTATTACACCCGAGATGGCAAAATTTATTCGCTTTAACCTCAACGAAAATAATCGTACCAATCAATTGGTGGTGGGTGGAACATTGACAGGTTCGCTCGGGTTTGCTCTGCCATCAGCAACTAATGCGGCACAATTTGCAATCGGGGTGGAGCATCGCGAAGAGGATGCGCAAAATATGCCCGATCAAAATTACGCCAATGCCAACTCGGTTGGTTATGG
>JAGKWY010000079.1 GCA_021151625.1 Gammaproteobacteria bacterium
AGACGATGACCCAAATTGAGAGACTATGCAAAACAATGAGACAGTGCAGTCAAAGAACACTGCCATAGAACTGATTAAAAAGTTTCAGCAACTTTTTACTGATTTAAATCATAAGCAGATTGCCGAACGACTGGTTAAATTGGTGATTGCCAAAGAGACCATTAGCCGCGCCGTATTGATTGTCGAGCGCGATAGTCATTTATATGTAGAGGCAATCGCATCCTCCGGTACCCAGCAACCAATGGTTAGCGGGATTGCCACCTCGTTGAGCCGTTTGAATTATCTCCCTCACCAATATATTCATCAGGTATTCGATTCGGGACAACCTTGCGCATTGGATCAGCAAGCCATCAGCCAGCTTGGTGCCATGTTTATCCAAAAAGGCACCCATGCCTGTTTCCTGCACCCAATTCAGGAAAAAGATAAAACTATCGCCGTCTTTTATATGGAGTCCACTCAGGATCTGCCACTGCTACAAAAAGCTGTAGCAGAATTGGATACCGTGTGGACCTTCAGTTCGCTGCTGGTTCGCCAGGTTATCGATATGTGGCACCACGAGGAGCAAGCCGAAAGATTTCGTGTTGCCGAGCAAGCACTTTGGGCTAGTGAAACTTATCTCAACGCAATTTTGCGCTACTCACCGGCGTTGATCTCCGTTAAAGATCTGGATGGCAATGTGGTCCTCGCCAGTGAACATTACAAGCACATGGCCAATGTCGATGAATCCGGGTTCGTTGGGAAAAACGTATTTGATGTTTACCCGAAAGATGTTGCCCAATCCATGTGGGAAATTGATGCAGCCACCAAAGCCAAACAACAAACTTACGAAGTTGAATTGGATTTAATGCACAAAGATGGCAGCCAGCACACTTATTTAATGGTGAAGTTTCCACTGCGCAATAAAGAAAACAATGTGTTTGGTGTCTGTACCATTGGCACTGACATCTCCGAACGCAAGCTGGCCGAGAATGCCCTGCGCGAGCAGCAATCACGCCTGAATTACATGGCCTTTCATGATTCATTAACTTCCCTGCCTAACCGCTCGCTGTTTTACGATCGCATTTATCACGGCCTTGCACGCGCACGACGTAGCGATTCCCGCCTGGCGTTAATGCTGCTGGATATTGATCGCTTCAAGATTATCAATGACAGTCTTGGCCATGATGCCGGGGACATTTTATTAAAAGCCGTCGCCATGCGTCTGAATGAAGGTGTGCGCGATATGGATACAGTTGCACGTTTGGGCGGCGATGAATTTGTGGTGGTACTCGAAGGTATTCACGACACCGAAGACGTCGTGTTTGTCGCTAACAAACTGCTAAGCACCTTGTCGCGCCCACTGGAAATTAGCGGCCACACCATCTCTACAACAGTCAGCATCGGCGTCAGTATTTATCCGGAAGACGGCACTGACACTGACGAGCTACTAAAAAATGCTGACATTGCCATGTACAAGGCAAAAGAAGCGGGTAAGAACAACTGCCAGTTCTACACCAAAGGTATGAATGCGACTGCGGTTAATTATTTGCTGCTGGAAAATGATTTGCGTCGTGCGGTAGAACAGCAGCAACTCACGCTTTACTACCAACCCCAAGTGGATTTGCAAACTGGCGAGATGATGGGTGTAGAAGCGCTGGTGCGCTGGCAGCACCCGGATCGCGGCTTGGTATCACCAGCGCACTTTATCCCTCTGGCCGAAGAAACCGGTTTGATTGTTCCCATCGGCGAATGGGTATTGCGCGAGGCCTGTCGCCAGCAAAAAGCCTGGCTGGAAGCGGGCAAAAAAGTGGGCAAGATTGCCGTTAACCTTTCGCCACGCCAATTTCGCCAGAAAAACTTCCCCGGCAAAGTCGAAACCATATTGCGCGAAACCGGGCTGGATGCAAAACACCTGGAGCTGGAGATCACCGAAAGCTGCGCCATGGAGCACGCCGGTGAAACCATTAATCAATTAAACCAGTTGAACCAGATGGGGATGTTTCTGGCGATTGATGATTTTGGTACCGGCTATTCGTCCCTCGCCTACTTGCAGCGATTCCCCATTCAAAAGCTCAAGATTGACCGCAGCTTTATCAACGATTTACACGATGACCACAACGACATGGCGATCGCCAAATCGATTATCGGCCTGGCCCACAACATGCAAATGCGCGTAGTGGCCGAAGGGGTTGAAACTGAGCAGCAGGCAGCATGGCTGCGCGAGATGGGCTGCGACCAGGCTCAGGGTTTCCTCTACTCCAAACCGATGAGCGCCAAGCAGTTGGAGAATCACTTTCGCAATGGTCGCTTCTATTTTGATGGCACAGTTGTCTCGCTGGATTCGCACGTAAAAATGGGGGCCTAGCCCCCATTTTTTATATTCACGCCCCATTAACCGTTGAAACTAACTAACCCTTACCACGCGTTTTATTCGCATTGGGGCGCGCATTTTCCTCCACAAAGGCGACTATTGCATCGGCGATATCCTTATGGGTAGCCCCTTCAATTCCCTCCAGACCCGGCGACGAATTCACTTCCATCACCAAAGGACCGCGTGCTGAGCGCAGCAAATCCACGCCCGCCACATGCAAGCCCATGGTCTGCGCGGCCTTGATGGCCGTACGACGCTCGGTAGGGCTTAGCTTGGTGACCCTGGCGGTGCCGCCACGATGGAGGTTAGAGCGGAATTCGCCCTCTGCTGCGGTGCGCTCCATAGCAGCCACAACTTTATCGCCAATCACAAAGCAGCGAATATCACTGCCATTGGCCTCTTTGATGAACTCTTGCACCAGAAACTCGGCGCGCAATTCGCGAAAGGCCTCAATCACACTTTCCGCCGCTTTCTGGGTTTCTGCCAGCACAATGCCACGCCCCTGGGTTCCCTCGCAGAGCTTCAACACCAGCGGAGTTCCGCCCACCAGTTTGATCAACTCTTTAGCGTCATGCACGTTATAGGCAAAGCTGGTTTTCGGAAGGCCAATCCCTTTGCGCGACAACAGCTGCAGCGCGCGCAACTTATCGCGCGAGCGCCCCAGGGCGATGGATTCTGTCAGGCAGTAAACCCCCATCATTTCAAACTGGCGAATAACGGCCAAACCATAGTGGGTTACCGAGGCACCAATGCGCGGGATGACCGCATCAAACCCCTCGAGCTTTTCCCCCATATACCAAATGGACGGGCTGGCAGAGGCTATGTCGATATAGCACTTGAGTATGTCGAGTACCCGCACCTCATGGCCACGCGCCGTGCAGGCCTCTACCAGGCGACGAGTGGAATAAAGGCGACGATTGCGCGACAAAATAGCAATTTTCATAAAATTTTTAGACCGAGTATGTTTTAGGTAGATTAACGACTACATAGATGGCATCAGCGGCTGATCTTTATTGCCGCCAAGCAAAAAGGATTTGCTGCTGTCCACCAAAAAACCCTGGCGCAGTGCACTGCGTCCTAACAGCATACGGAAGCGCATGTTTTCCCGGTCGGTCAGGGTGACTTCAATCGGCATGTACACCCCCTTGATTAGCAACAGGGTTTCTATCACCACCCGCTCTTCACAATGGCCACCGGAATCAGTTACCGGGCGAATATCCTTGATGGGCTGTTCGCACTCAATACAGGTCAGGCTGTCTTTTTGCAAAGGATGTAACCCAAAACGCACCCAGGGCTTGCCATCCTTTTCAAAAGGCGTAACGTAGTAAGCATGTAACGCGCTGGTTTTCGCGCCGGTATCCACCTTGGCTTTGATGTGGGGAATTCCCAAATCCGGCAAGGCAACCCACTCGCGCCAGCCGATCAGTTCCGGTTGTTTTTTTGCCACAAGCAAGACTCCTGCAAAGGAAGCAACGATTGGCCTATCTACTTGATTAAAAGGTACCGCTGAAACAGGCAAAGCACCAAATTCGCGCTTTGTACTCCAGTTAGAGCCAAAGGTAAAAAGAAAAATCTTATAAGCCCGGGAAGATTTTTCTTTTGTTTTTTAATGGGCTATGGTAAATAGCGCGGGTCAAAATCCCCCCTTTGCGGGAACCGACGCCAAACCTTCTCTCTGTCAATGTTGGAGTAGTCTTATGTCAGTTGATGTAGAGTCACAAGACGCTGATCTGATGGGTGATGTTAGCATCGAATCCGATGATGACGAGGCAGCTACGCCAAAGCTCACCGGAAAAGAAGCCAGCCAGCACACACTGGAAATGCGTCGCAAAATTGAAGATCGTCTGGAGCGCCGCCGCATTAAAGACCAATTAGGTTACGACGATATTTCTGATCTGGATTTCTAAGCCAGAGATTCACAACAAGCCTGCTTAACAGGTATTCGGTCAATACTAAAAAAGCTGGAGCCGCCCCCGAGGCGGCTTGTTTTTTCTACCTTCCCCCTGTAATGCGTTTCATATCTTTACCATTAACCTCTGCCAACACTATTGCTGCGCTCGCGCTAAGCTTCTATGATCACCCATACAGCCAGCCTGGACGCTATAATCACTCCCATGGATGAAGGCCCTGAGGACAAGCAGGAGCCAGATATTAATAACCAAAAAAAGCCGCAAAAATAATAAGAGTTAACCACTGCGTTAACCAAGCGACCGCTGGAGCTCTGTTGTATGCAGCATTCCCCCCGACACCGATTGTACTTTGACATAATCTTGGGCTTTCTGGTGATCATTACCGTTTTTGCCGTTACCGGGCAGGAGCAGATCCTTGAGCAACGGCTTGAGATAGACAACCATTCCGGCCTCAGCCTCAATGTCTATGATGATAAAGAGAGCGGCGGTAACTCCAGTATTTACCTCGACAACCCGGGCACCATGGAGTGGCACTGCATACTGCGCGACAGCTATGACTTTCCCTTTTGCGGCTTTGAGGTGCTGTTTGATTCAGGCCGCACCCAGGGCCTGGACCTAACCCATTACGAAAAAGTACGCATCTGGCTGGATTACTCCGGCCCCAGCCAAACCTTGCGCGTGTACTTGCGCAACTTCGATGCGAAATACAGCAAGAAGGAAGTTAAACAATCCACCAAATACAATCAGGTCGAGTTCAACGTAAACATGCTCAATGGGGTTGCGGAATTTTCCCTGCGCGATTTTTTTGTTGCCAACTGGTGGGTATTTGACAACAACATTCCACCGCATTTAAGCCGCCCGCAATTCGACAACATCACCATTTTTGAAGTGCAAACCGGT
The DNA here is from genome assembly GCA_021151625.1 of Gammaproteobacteria bacterium. Classification (GTDB taxonomy): domain Bacteria; phylum Pseudomonadota; class Gammaproteobacteria; order Pseudomonadales; family Cellvibrionaceae; genus Cellvibrio. The sequence goes on from JAGKWY010000079.1 coordinate 5,161, forward strand.
TCTGGTCGCCCGCTGGGCGAGCATCATTTCCGCTTGCGCAAAGTGGAATTTATTGGTCAGGCGCTGAGCACTGCGGACTGGTATCTCACCATTATGGTGGTGTGGTTGTTTATTATTTTGGGCTTCCTTGGCTATCGCATTATTTCACTGAAAGACGAAGTGGTTGTGCAGCGCAAACGCGAATCTGAATTAATGGAAATTAATGAGCTGCTGGACACACGCAGTAAGGCGCTGGAGCTGAAAGCGAAAAAAGATCCGCTCACTGGTGCCTTCAATCGCCTCGGTCTGGAAGAGGCATTCAGCGTAGGGCTCTACGATTGGCGCAACAACAAAAAGCCGCTGTCGTTGGTGATGATGGATATAGATCACTTCAAAAAAATTAACGACACCTACGGCCACGATATAGGTGATTTAATCCTTAGCAAATTATCTGACCTGATTCACCAGCACATTCGCGCACAAGATCTGTTGGCGCGCTGGGGTGGTGAGGAATTCGTAATAGTCTGCCGGGATACCGACATAGACAACGCCACAGCATTGGCGGAAAAATTGCGCGGCTTAATTGCGGCCCACGAATTCCATAAAAGCATTCAAGTCACCGCAAGCTTTGGTGTGGCAACACTCAACACCAATGAAAACCTGGAGCAATTATTTAAAGCGGCCGATACCGCACTTTACGAAGCCAAATCCAGCGGGCGCAACAGAGTCATTCCCGCCCAGGCTGCCTAGGTACGTATTATTCAAGCCGCAGATTGTCGATATAAATCACCTGCGGCTTCGGCAAATTTACCGCAAATATTTCCAGGCAATTCACCTCGTCAATACGCATCTGCCGCTTGGCCGGTGCGTTGCGAATTTCATCTATAGCAACGCGCAGGTTGTTCCACCCGGGGTTCAAACTGATACGGTGATTGAACCTGTCATCAAGCGCATTACTGCCGCGATCATGTTGCAAATCGGCAATTTTTAACACCACTTGCACTGCATCTTCACCGGGATTGTAAACATCTACAGCGAAGAAACTATAACGACTCCAATCGCCGTAGCGACCCAGCCATTTAATCCCGGAATAAGGGTCAGCTGTTAATTTCACAGCCAGTGAAAATTCACCACTGGAAGCATAATCGCTCGATTTGCTCCAGCTGACGTGTGCGCCAATATTAGCCAACTGGCGCAGCTCATACCTGGTTTCAAAACTATTAATCAATGGAAACTGTGTGCGCATCTGCCAATTGGAGTAAATCAGCTGCGCACTTAGCCACATCATTGGCGCCAACAAAATAACACTCAACACGCGCAATCCAATCAACAAATAACGAGATCCAGTCGCACGTTGCCCCCAGCAAAGCGCGATAAATGCTCCGAGAATATTGTGCGCTATATCACTCAAACTGGCGTCACGCCCAATAACGTTCTGCACTAATTCGATAAGAACACCCAGGATAAAAATAGCCAGCACAATCCAAAGCCAGGCACGTCCAAATGGAATCGGGCGAATCAGCACAGCGAGCAACAGTGCCGCAGCAAAAAAAATCACATGCCCATAATTCCACAGGTTATTAAACAGCACAGAAGAATAGACATCTGGCCCTCCGACAAAAAACAACGGGCAGATCAATACCAATCCCACTAACAATGCCCCAAGCCTGAGATTCTTCAAACACCGCCCCTCGTATCACGTGATAACGCACACAATTTACTAGAAATGGAACAAATAATTACAAAACTCTGGCGCCTCATTTGGCAAGCTCTAATGACGGAAAATTTACAAGGTTTAGTATGGAATGGCATTCAGAGGTAGCCGAATGCACACCTGATTTTTTGACATAAACGCGTAACCATTTACGCAACAATACCCTCAACAACACGCGCACTAATCTGCACAGATAACAGGAATTTCATCATGAGCTATCTACCATCGCTATTTAAGGTAACACGCCGCCACAGCATCAAACTGATTGCGGCACTCGGCGCAGGCTTGGCTTTGCTTGCGCCATTCAGCCAGGCACAGACAATTATTAAACCAGAACCGACCGGCGTCACTTACACGGTTAAACCTGACTACCGCAAATGCGCATTTCCGCTGTGCGGCGGCTGGTATTTAACACCAGTGAATCAATATTCACTGGCGCTGCAAACTGAGGATGAGGCTTATGAATCATCTGCCCTCTTACCCAATACTATTTACGTCGCTTATATCAATTACAAACGACTGGGATTGACTACCAAGCAGATTGCCGAACTGGAAGCTGCTATGCGCAGCGAGCAAGCTCTATTGCGCGGCAACATTACCAGTTCTCTCACCACAGCAAAACAAGCCGCCAGCAAACTCACAGCGAGAACACAAACACTGGTAGTGAATGGGGCTTGGGTAGGCGCCAACAAAAACACCGCTGTTGGTCCTTACCTGAATATCACCAGCACCGGCATAGTGTGCATTACCACGCCCTGCCCTTACTTCAAAGCCAATATTATCAATAGTGATTACAGCAGCGAATTCCACGATTTGTCATTGGAAAAAGCCGGTCTGGATCGCGAACAGGAAGCATTGGCATGGCAGGCACTGTCAACCAGCGGACTGGTTATTACCGGTACAAAATATGAAACCACCGGTTTTGATCCAAGTGGCAAAGAGCCGGGCAAAGGTGTTGGCGTAGCGGCGACCAAAGTATTTTTTGCGTATCCACCCAAAAAATAATATCGCCAGATTCTAAAATCCCTCCCAACCTCTCTTTGACAAAGAGGGGTTGGGGGAGATTCAAAGTACTAGCTGACAGGCTTTATGTCGGGGATTTTTTCTAGTATTGCGAATATCCCATGCCATTAAATTGCTTGGCAAGGTTGGTAGCATAGTTGTCAGTCATACCACTGATATAATCGATCACTGCCATCAACGCCAGATACTTATAATTGTGCTCGCGCTTACTCACCTGGGGATGAAAATTATTTTCGCCGATCAGTGCCATTACGCGATTATCCTTATAGGTCATTTGCGACTGTTCGCCGAGCGATGCATAAACCGCCGAACAAATAGTATTGAGCAAAGTACCAATTACCGTATAAGCACCAATTTCCAACTCAACACGGCGCGAGTGATTAAAAATTTTGCGCTTGGCCAAATCTTTTGCTGCCTGCACCGCATCGCGCACGCGCGGATCGCACAAAGAAATTAAATCGCCTTCCACTTCACCGCGTAAAAATGCATCCTGGTGCTTAACAAAGGCCGCTGTTCCTGAATTGATAAACGCATCAATTACTTTGCCACGCACCAGCGCTGGCTTACGGCCATCGTTAACTTTTTTCAATAACCGCTCAAGTTCCGCCAACTGTGCAGAATCCGCAATAACCGGATGCAACAATTCATAAATTTCTGCCCAGTTTAGAATCCCCATTTCCAAGCCATCTTCCAAATCAATTATGCCGTAGCAAAAATCGTCCGCCGCCTCCATCAAATACACCAATGGGTGCCGGCAATACCAATCGCTGCCACGCTCAATTAATCCGGTTTTTTGCGCAATCTCATGGAAATAATTCACTTCCGATTGAAAGACACCGTACTTGGCATTTTTAGGCCGCTGCCCCAAAACAGTGGGCGATGAAGTCCAGGGATATTTAATGGATGACGCCAGCGTTGCGTAAGTTAAGCGCATACCGTCGTGATATTGGTGATACTCAGAGGTGGTTAACACACGTAGCCCCTGGGCATTACCTTCAAATACACGAATATCATCCTGCTCAGAGGGCGATAAATCGCGCAGAAATTCTGCGCCCTCTTTTTGGAACCAGTTGCGAATTGCATCTTCACCGGTGTGACCAAACGGTGGGTTACCAATATCGTGGGCAAGGCAAGTCGCCTGCACAATATCGCCGATATCCGTTGGCAAAAACTGCGCGGGCAAATCACCTTTATCTTTTAACGCCTGGCCTACGCGAATCCCCAGGGTGCGCCCCACACAGGCAACTTCCAGACTGTGGGTCATGCGATTATGGATATGGTCATTAGTCGCCAGTGGATGCACTTGCGTTTTACGCGCAAGGCGACGAAACGCACCAGAAAAAATAATTTTGTCGTGATCCGAATGAAAGGGCGAACGCCCTTCCTCGTGTTTGGCAATGCGATTTCCCAAGCGGTCAGCGCAGAGCAGTTGATTCCAGTTCATTGGCATAGGTCAATCTCTCAACCGGTGAATGTTAAAAACGATAACCGGCACCAATTAACGCCGTTCTGTCTTCATCCAGCTCGGCAACCGAAGCCTGTACACTGACGTTCTCACCAAAAAATTTGCGCGCGCGCAGCTCGTAGGTTTTATCGTCATCCGCGTCTTCATAATCGGTGAGATAGTATGCCAGACCAACACTAAAGGTTTTATTAAAGTAATAATCACTACTAATCGATGGGCTGGTGATATCGCCATAATCTTCATCTTTTTGCACGGCATAACCAGCCTGGAAATTCAGTGCGCGCTCACCACTCAATAACAGAACATATTTACCATTCAGGATCCACTGATCGCCCAATTCCTGCCCTTCATAAAAATCCGACCAGAACATCAATCCATCCAACGGTGTAATGCCTAGCGAAGCAACGCCCTTATAATCCCAATCACTTTTTTCGCTGGTCGTTTCAGTAACATAGTCCTCAGTCATAGAGCTGGAATAGCGAGCCTGTGCAGCTGCAACGCCCAGGCTCAGGTAGAAAATACTATCGGGAATAAAATATTCAATCTGGCCAATGGCGTAATCCGTACGTGTTTCACCGCTCGCTTCGTAATCACCCCAAGCCTTCATAGAAACTTCAGTTTCCGTCCGGCTGTAGATCAACCGGGCACCACTGGCGCGATTGAGAAAGGCTGCCTCCGCCAATGGGCCTCGTGTGGTATCCACCTGTTTGAAATAACTTACGCCGCCAAGCGAAACAGTCCATTCATCGTGATCGGTATAGATCACGCTATTGTTATCGTATTGTAGATAGGAGATAAAATTTTCGTATTGATACGATGACTGGGCATTTGCTGAAAAACCAACAAACAACCCAATTACGGGAATCAGACCAGATAGTTTCAAAATAGAGTTATTTGGTTTAGTTACAGCAAACTTCTTTACAGCACCGTTCATAGATAATCCCTGTTTTCAATATAATTAAAGTTCAATTAATAGCATCAGATTGTTATGCACCAGTCACAATGAACACGACAAGTGTTATTTCATATTAGTTTACCCAGGTTTTTTGGATCTCTTGTTTATCACGTAATGAATAAACCCACTCCTTCCCAATCTTATTTTTATTGAAGAGATTGAGTTCCACCAGACCATTTAATACTGAATTAGCAGTATTGTATGAGCACCCAAGATTTTCCTTAACGTTCGTTGCAGTAAAGTTATTAGCAGTGCCACTTTTGGCAACCTGAAAAACCGTTTTCTGTTTATCGTTTAACTTTGCAAATACCCCAGAAGACCATAACCAAGTATTAAACGATTCAATATCGCTAATCACTTTTCGACAGTGGTCATTAAATTCATTTATTCCTTTAGCAATAATTGAACACTGATGATCAATGAAGTACGTCAAATCCATTTCATCCGTTTCAGTATATAAATAGGATTTAGCGTATTTCGCTGGCGATTTCTTCAATAGATTACTTATTGAAACATAGCGAAAAGCGGCATACCCTTTTTTAAACATAAACCAATAAAACAAAGCCCTGGCAACCCTACCATTACCATCTCGAAACGGATGCTCATAAGCAATAGAAAAGTGAATTACGATTGCTTTAATTAGCGGATGAATAAACTCAACTGTTTGAGAGTCATCATGAGTTGAGTTTACCCACCCAAAGAAATCCACTAGCCTTTTTATCATTCCATCTACCGGTGGTGGCTGATGAACAATATTTTCATCCTGATCAATAACAACAACATCATCATTTTTTTTAAGCTCTCCTGGTGAATATTTACCATCATCAATCCCTAAAACCCCTAAGCGATGGAGCTCTAAAATGAAATCCATATCTAGATTACTTGCACGATGCTCCCATACATAGTTCATCATTTTATAATTGCCAAGAATCATACGCTCATCCATATTTCTTGGCTCACGGTTCTTTTTAATCATCTCTTTCGCAATTTGAGTTGTCGTAACAGCCCCCTCAAGCTGACTACTGCTAATCGCCTCATCCTCAACCAAATCATTAAATAGATATTTAAATAAAGACTCCTCGCCAATTTTCTTTGCGGTCCATTCAAGCGCAGCGGAAGTCAGGTTCTGGTCAACCAATGTCCTTGCTATTTCTGCACTTACCGTGGGCATGTAAGAGCACAGAATAGAAGGAACCCCCAATTTAAGAAGAGGCCTTAAAACTGCTTTCCTCGCCACCTTGGTAAGAGCCCAAGCATATTCAGCACTCAAACCCGAATCGACACGCCGCATGAACTCATCATATGGAAGATAACGCCCTTTACTATCAATAGGGACTTGGTATTTGGCGTATTTTTCTGCTCCTTCCCGATGCTCTGCAATCAACTCAAGCATAGGAAACAACTTTTGCCCTTCGGTAAGCTTTGGCGGCCGCTTGATCATCTCAACTCATCTCAAAAACAATAAATATTGAGATGAAATATAGACCATTTCACTCCACATCTCAATATTTCAACTTTTTGAGATGAACTGAGACATCCTATTGAGAACCAATCGCACCAATTTAGCTCGCAAGAAAAATTTAGACGCACAAATTCAGCGCATAAAACCCTGTTAAAAACAGTCGTTCCAATCAGCTAGCCAACTGCCGCCTACGTCATTTAACCCATTGAATATAAAGAATTTTGTGCTTTTCAGAAGGCATGACTGAAAGGCTAATTTTTACTTGGCACAGTTTCTGCTGAATACAAACTTGTATCCAAGATTGTATTTAAGATTAAAACAAGAGTGCAGGAATCCTAATGACACAGTCACCAAGTCAAACAACAACTGGCTGGACTATTAATGAATGGCTGACGGCTTATCGCAGCCAGGGGTTAGATGCGCGTGCGGCTTTACATAGCCTGCGCGATCAGTTGAGCAGCGCGGATGCATCCTGGATTTACATAGTTTCTGCGGCTGAGTTGGATGCGCAGCTGGATGCACTCGCACTTAATAGCAAAAGTGCTGATGCCAAAAATCTTCCGCTCTACGCCATACCTTTTGCGGTGAAAGACAATATCGACGTGGCCGGAATTCCTACTACCGCCGCCTGTCCCGCCTTTACTTACATTCCCGAGAGCGATTCAACCAGCGTCGCGCGCCTGAAAGCAGCGGGCGCCATTGTACTGGGTAAAACCAACCTCGACCAATTTGCCACTGGCCTGGTGGGCACCCGCTCACCCTATGGTGCCGTACCCAATTCATTTAAACCGGAATATGTTTCCGGTGGTTCCAGCTCCGGCTCGGCAACAACGGTTGCCAATGGCCTGGTGCCTTTTAGTTTGGGGACAGATACCGCAGGTTCCGGTCGCGTGCCCGCCGGCTTCAATAATATTGTTGGCTTGAAACCTACCAAGGGCCGCTTTAGCACCAAGGGTGTTGTACCCGCCTGCCGCAGCCTGGATTGTGTTTCGATTTTCTCATTAACGCTTGATGATGCCGAATTGGTTGCTTCATTAATCGAAGGTTTTGATGCAGCTGATGGCTATTCGCGCAAAGCACCTGCCGCTGCGACTTATTTTTCTGCGACACCGCGCTTTGCAATTCCTGCAGCACCTAATTGGTTTGGCGATGCACAAGCGCAAGCCGCCTGGGAATTAACCCTGGAAAAAATGCGTGCCTTGGGAGTGGAATTAATTGCGATAGATTTCACGCCCATGTTTAACCTCGCGCAATTGCTTTACGGCGGCCCCTGGGTGGCAGAGCGTCATGCAGCGATTGGCGAATTTATGCAAGAACATGCGAGCGAAATGAACGATGTGGTTCGCTCCATTGTTGAAAAAGCGGTAAATTTTTCCGCGACTGATTGCTTCCATGCTGAATACCAGCGCGCTGACCTCGCACGTTTAATTCAAACACTGATGAGCGGCTTTGATGCGTTATTAGTTCCTACGTCACCGCGCCATCCCACTACTGCTGAGGTTGCTGCTGACCCCATTGGTGTTAATAGCCAACTGGGCACCTACACCAACTTTGTCAATCTCGCCGATTGTTCCGCACTCGCATTACCTGCCGCTATGCGCACTGATGGCTTGCCCTTTGGCATCACCTTAATTGCACCGGCATGGCAAGACGCCGCATTAGTTTCGTTCGGTAAAAAATGGCATGTATCAACTCAATTACCACTGGGTGCAATTAATAAAAAACAAACTGAAATAGTTGCAACTACTGAATCACCAAAAGGTTATGTGCGTCTCGCCGTTGTTGGCGCACACCTGACGGGAATGCCACTGAATGTGCAATTGCAAGAGCGCAAGGCACTCTTCGTTGAAAGCACATTCACTGCAAAAAATTATCGCCTGTATGCATTACCCAACACCACACCACCCAAACCCGGTTTGATTCGCACCGAAACTGAAGGCGCAGAAATTATTGTGGAATTGTGGGATGTACCGGTACAGCACTTCGGCAGTTTTGTTGCATTGATTCCTGCTCCACTCGGAATCGGCACACTCACGTTAAACGATGGTCGCGAAGTAAAAGGTTTTATTTGTGAAGGTGCAGCGGTGAATGGTGCGAAAGATATTACGCACCTGGGCGGCTGGCGGGCGTATATCAAATCACTACAAAAGTAATCCCCTCCCGACCTCCCCTTTTTTAAAGAGGGAGGAGCTACTCTCCCGGGATTTGTGCAAGAAGAAAATTATTCTCCTTGTACAAAAATTGGAAAACTCTTCTGAATTAATTTCGAAGAGAAGTCCACCCCCTCCCTTTGAAAAAGGGAGGGCCGGGGAGGGATTAACTGAAAGGGGATTCAATTACAGTCGGAGAAGAAGCATGTTAAAAACCGTACTTATCGCCAACCGCGGGGAAATCGCGGTGCGTATTGCCAAGACCCTGAAAAAAATGGGAATTGAATCTGTTGCTGTCTATTCGGATGCAGACCGCAACTCAGCGCACGTCACTGCCTGCGACAAAGCAATATGCCTGGGCGGTAATACGGCAGCAGAAAGTTATTTGAAGGCGGATTTAATTCTTGCCGCCGCGAAAGAAAGCGGCGCGCAGGCAATTATTCCCGGCTACGGCTTCCTTTCCGAAAATGCAAAATTTTGCGAGCAGTGTGAAGCCGAAGGCATTGCCTTCTGTGGCCCAACCCCCACCCAAATTCGCCAGTTCGGTTTGAAGCACACCTCACGTGAACTTGCTGAACAAGCCGGTGTGCCACTCACGCCCGGTACCGGTTTATTGGATTCCGTCGAAGAGGCAACAGCATCCGCTGCAAAACTTGGTTATCCGGTAATGCTGAAAAGCACCGCTGGTGGTGGTGGCATTGGCTTAACCCGTTGCAACAGCGAAGCAGAATTAATTAACGCCTACGAAAGTGTAAAACGTTTAGGCCAAAACTTTTTTAGCGACTCCGGTGTATTCCTCGAGCGCTTTGTTGATAACGCCCGCCATGTAGAAGTGCAAATATTCGGTGATGGCACGGGCAATGTACTCGCATTAGGCGAGCGTGACTGCTCCCTGCAACGTCGCAACCAGAAAGTCGTTGAAGAAACACCTGCACCCAACTTACCCGCAGCAACGCGCGAAAAATTACTCGCTGCATCTGTAAGCCTGGGCAAGATGGTGAATTACCGCTCCGCTGGTACCATTGAATATATTTACGACCCGGCGCGCGATGAATTTTATTTCCTCGAAGTAAATACCCGTTTGCAAGTAGAACACCCAATCACTGAAGCCTGTACCGGTGTAGATCTGGTTGAGTGGATGATTCTCACCGCCGCCGGTACGCCGCCCAAACTGGATATTGAAATAAATCCAAAAGGCGCTGCAATTGAAGTGCGTTTGTATGCAGAAGATCCGGTGCGCGATTTCCAACCCTCTCCCGGTGTGTTAACCGATGTAGTATTTTCTGAATCCGCACGTATTGATACCTGGGTATCCACCGGCACCGAAGTATCGCCCTACTACGATCCAATGATCGCCAAAATTATTGTGTACGGCAAAGACCGCGCTGATGCCATCGCAAAAATGAGCGCAGCACTGAATGAGACCCGTGCAGCCGGTATCGCCACCAACCTGGATTACTTGCGCCAAATTATTGCATCCGATTTTTTTGCCGCGGGCGATGTCGCTACCAATAAACTTGCCAGCTTTGATTATCTGCCGCCGGTGGTAGAAGTATTACAACCGGGTACTTATACCAGCGTGCAGGATTATCCTGGCCGTGTAGGCTTGTGGAGCATTGGAGTTCCGCCCTCAGGTCCTATGGATGATTACGCCTTTCGCTTGGCCAATCGTATTGTCGGCAACCATGAAAGTGCCGCCGCGCTCGAGTACACCATTATTGGCCCGAAATTAAAATTCCACAGCGATGCGATTATTGCACTCACCGGCGCCAACTCGCCCGCAAAAATTGATGGAACAATAATTCCATTCTGGCAACCGGTAGCCATTAAAGCCGGACAAATTCTCGATATTGGCAAAGCTGAACAAGGTTGTCGCGGATACCTTGCGGTGCGCAATGGTTTTGATGTGCCGGTTTATCTCGGCAGTCGCTCTACCTTTGCACTCGGCCAATTCGGTGGTCATGCCGGCCGCACACTGCGCGCAACCGATATGTTGCCCATCAGCAATCCCGCTATAGGGGCATGCACAACACCGGCGCCGGTTTATGAAGCCGCTGCTGCACCCGTTGGATTAATTCCCACTTACTTCTTAAAAACCGAAGGGGCGAATGAATGGGAAATTGGTGTGCTCTACGGCCCGCACGGCGCACCGGATTTTTTCACCTCCGATGCAATTGAAATGTTTTTCTCTACTGCCTGGGAAGTGCATTACAACTCCAACCGTTTAGGCATTCGCCTAAACGGCCCCAAACCAACCTGGACACGCAGCGACGGTGGCGAAGCCGGTTTGCATCCGTCCAATATTCACGATACTGAATACGCAATCGGTTCAATTAATTTCACCGGCGATATGCCAGTTATCCTCACTAAAGATGGCCCCAGCCTGGGCGGTTTTGTTTGCCCGGTAACGATTGTAAAAGCCGAATTGTGGAAAGTGGGCCAGGTAAAACCGGGCGATAAAATTCGTTTCAAGCGCTTGAGTTTTGATACCGCATTGGCGATGGAATTATCGATTGATCGCGCTATTGAAAATCTCAGCCTACAACCGGCGGTATTACCAGTTCCAATTGTTAAGCCGGAAAATACTGTTTCCGAATGTATTGTTGCTGCTCTGCCACCTTTAGGTAGCCGCCCACTGGTGAGTTATCGCCAGGCCGGTGATAAATATATTTTGCTTGAATACGGCGACAATATTCTCGAATTAAGTTTGCGTTTGCGTGTACATGCGTTAATGGAAGCACTCAAAGCCGCACCGATTGACGGAGTGATTGAGTTGTCCCCCGGTGTGCGCTCGCTGCAAATTAATTACGACAGCCGCGTAATCCACCAGCGCGAATTGATTAATCGTTTATTGGTGATTGAAGAAACCCTGGGCGATGCACGCGATATTAAAGTTCCCAGCCGTATTGTGCACTTGCCGATGGCGTTTGAAGACTCTGCAACACTGGATGCGGTATCGCGCTATCGCCAATCAGTGCGCGACACAGCGCCCTGGTTGCCGAGCAACACCGAATTTATGCGGCGCATTAACGGCCTGGATTCCATCGATCAGGTTAAACAAATTCTGTTTGAAACCAGCTATATGGTGCTGGGCTTGGGCGATGTTTATCTCGGCGCACCTTGCGCAGTGCCGGTTGATCCTCGTCATCGTTTGCTCACCTCTAAATATAACCCTGCGCGTACCTACACCGCCGAAGGTACGGTAGGCATTGGCGGCGTGTACATGTGTATTTACGGCATGGATTCGCCCGGCGGTTACCAACTGGTTGGCCGCACATTGCCTATCTGGAATAAATTTTTGAAAAACCCCGTATTCAAAGATGGCGAACCCTGGTTACTGAAGTTTTTTGACCGGGTGCGCTATTACGAAGTCAGCGAAGAAGAACTTACCGCACAACGTGAAGCGTTCCGCGAAGGCCGTTTAAGCCTGCGCATAGAAGAGGATTTTTTCAGTCTCGCCGAGCATGAAAAATTCCTACAAGAAAACGCCGCGAGCATTGCGGAATTTAAAACAAAACAACAAGCCGCCTTCACTCAGGAGGTTGCACTTTGGCAAGCCGATGAGGCCGCCAATG
>JAGKWY010000080.1 GCA_021151625.1 Gammaproteobacteria bacterium
GCGCTCTTGCAACTGGCTCACTACCTGTGGAATCGGGCTATCGATCATCTTCTTATCCTTATGCAAGTTGAGGGTTGAGAGGAAGGCTAAAAACAGTGGTTTGAGTATAGCCATAACCCATGGCATCCCCCACCCCGCGCAGGTACAATTCCCACCCTTATTCTGTATCACCCCATTTGACCGGCCCCGTTGGCCATTTTTCCAGCAAACTGCGACCCCGAATTTATGAATATCCGCGAATTACTGAACCAGAAAGTCCTTGCCGCCATGGCCGCCTGCGGTGTACCTGCCGATATGCCAGCCCTGATTGCCCCGGGTAAAAAAGCCGGTTTTGGCGATTACCAGGCCAACTGTGCCATGGGCGCCGCCAAAGCCATGGGCACCAACCCGCGCGAACTGGCCACCAGAATTGTGGCCGCGCTGGATCTGGAGGGTATCGCCGGGAAACTGGAAATCGCTGGCCCCGGGTTTATCAATATCGACCTCAAGCCCGAATGGCTGGGTGAGCAAATTGCCAGGGCGCAAACTGATGCTCGCTTGCAAGTCAGTACTGCCGACCAACCGCAAACCGTAGTGATCGACTATTCCGGTCCCAACCTCGCCAAAGAAATGCACGTCGGCCATCTGCGCTCCACCATTATTGGCGACTCACTCGCACGCCTGCTGGAATTCCTTGGTCATAAAGTCATTCGTCAAAACCACGTGGGCGATTGGGGCACCCAATTCGGTATGTTGATTGCCGAACTCGAGGAACAACTCGGTGCGAGTGGCGATGCCGAAATGCAATTGAAAGACCTGGAAGTGTTTTACCAGCAAGCCAAAAAACATTTTGATGACGATGAAGCCTTTGCCAACAAAGCGCGCGAATACGTTGTGCGCCTGCAAGGTGGCGATGAAAAAATGCTGAAGCTGTGGCAACAATTTAAAGAAGTGTCGCTGCATCACTCCACCGAGATTTACGAAAAACTCAACGTAACCCTGCGCGATGAAAACGTGCGCGGCGAAAGTTTTTACAACGATGATCTCGCACCGCTCGTAAAAGAATTGCAGGACAAAAAACTTGCGGTAGAAGATAACGGCGCGCAAGTGGTATTCCTGGAAGAGCTTGCGGATAAAGAAGGCAATCCATCTCCGGTTATTATCCAGAAACAAGGCGGCGGTTTTTTGTATGCCACCACCGATCTGGCTGCACTGCGCTACCGTGTAAATACATTGAAAGCGAACCGCATTATGTATTTTATCGATGCGCGCCAATCGCTGCATATGCAACAAGTGTTTACCATCTCGCGTAAAGCCGGCTTTGTCGATAACAGCGTAAGCCTGGAACACCTCGCTTTTGGCACCATGATGGGCAGCGATGGTAAACCATTCAAAACCCGCACCGGTGGTACCGTTAAACTTGCAGAATTGTTGGTAGAAGCGGTTGAACGCGCTGGTGCAGTAGTAAGCGAGAAAAATCCGGAATTATCTGCAACCGATATTGCCGAGATTTCACGCAAAGTGGGTATAGGCGCAGTCAAATATGCCGACCTGTGTAAAACCCGCACCAACGATTATGTATTCAGCTGGGAATCCATGCTCAGCTTTGAAGGCAATACTGCGCCCTATTTGCAATATGCATTTACGCGCGTACAAAGTATTTTCCGCAAAGCGGGCGTTGCACCAGAATCGCTGCAGAACGCAATTATCATCGGCACCGAACAGGAAAAAGCACTCGCGATTAAATTGCTGCAATTCAGTGAAGTATTGGATCAAGTCGCACGCGAAGCTCTACCGCATTTGCTTTGCACCTACTTGTATGAAATCGCCAGCCTCTACATGACTTTCTACGAAGCCTGTCCGATTTTGAAAGACGGCATAGCACCAGACATTCGTGACAGCCGTTTGCGCCTGTGCCATTTGGTTGCCAGAACTATTGAACAAGGTTTGGATTTGTTAGGAATCGAGGTAATGGAGCGGATGTAATTCCACCCTTCCCTGAAAACAAAAATGCCACGCAACTGCGTGGCTTTTTTTATCGCACCATAACAATCATCTTTATGTAATTCGCATATACATACCCGCAGACTTGGGCAATTCAGAAAGCGTAAAACCAAACTTCTTATAAAACTCAGGCGTAAAATGATCGGCCATTAAACTTATGTAAGCAGTACTTGGCGCATTTTCATTTAACCATCGAACCAAATCCCGCATAATCATTGAACCAACGCCTTTCTTCTGATGCTCTGGCAGCACAGCCATATCCGTGATTTCAAAAAAACAGCCTCCATCACCAATGACTCTACCAATACCTATTTTCTGCGACCCCCAATAAACAACCACGCTGTGCAAACCATTTGCCAAACCAATCCGGGCTGCTTCAAGTGACTTCCTGGATAGACCTGACTTGCAGCGAATATCAATATATTCTTCAGCTTCCGGAATTTCGTGTTTTAGGATGTAGTCCATATTTTCCTCAATAAAAGAAAATGAAAATAGAAAGAACAGGGCTTGATCAAACACTTACACACACTAGGGCAAACTAAACACTACCACACTCCCACCCGGTTTACTTTTTGGATTTTTTCCGCCGCCCGCACCTATAGCGACAAATTGTTTTCCATTTACCGAATAGGTTGCCGGTGTTGCTATGCCCGCCGCTGGAAGCGTAGTTTGCCAGAGCAAATTGCCAGTGTTTTTATCAAAGGCGCGAAATTGGTTATCGTAGACTGTGGCTGCAATAAATAACAGGCCGCCTTTGGTCACCACTGCGCCGCCATAATTTTCACTGCCAGTATTTTTTAGTCCTTGCGCAACCAATTCGGGATATTCACCAAAGGGTTGTGCCCACACATAATCACCGGAATTAACGTTGATGGCACTCAGCGTGCCCCAGGGTGGAGTTATTGCAGGGTAGCCATCGCTATCAAGGAAACGCGTGTAACCGCCAAACACATAAGGGTCGCCGTCGGTGGAAGGATAATAAGGTGTATCTTTTTTTATTGCCTGCGCAGGATCACCACTCAAATAACCTATGACTGCGGCAACATCTGTACTGGATAACTGCTTACCAAAACCCGGCATTCTGCCGTTGCCATTAATAATTTGATGTTGTAATTGCGCTTCACTCAAACGCGTATTCACACCAATTAATGCAGGAAATTCCGGTGGACTACCTTTGCGCTCTACACCATGACAAACCGCACAGTGATTTAAATAAATCGCCTCTCCGCTATTACCAGCCAGCATAGGTGGGCGCTCTTTTACTTTTAAGATCCAGGCCATTTCATTGGCATTAACATAGAGCATTCCGGTATCCGGGTCATAGGCAGCACCGCCCCACTCAGCCCCACCATCCATACCGGGAAATAAAATAGTTCCCTGTAACGACGGCGGATCAAAGGGCCCGCGCGAACGCAACCCGGAAAATATTTTTCTCGCGTCTTCATTTGCTTTTGAAGTGCGTGTAGTGAGCAAATCTTCCGTTAAATGTTGACGGGCAAATGGTTTGGGATGCACAGGCATTGTTTGCGCTGGTGCGGAAACTTCACCGGGAATATCTGACGCGGGAGGGGTCACTTGCGCGAGTGGATACAAGGATTCACCGGTTGTGCGATCCAAAATATAAATCACACCAGCTTTGGTTGTTTGCGCTACAGCAGGAATTTTTTTGCCATTACGCTCAACTGTGATAAGTGTCGGTGGCGTTGGTGGGTCCCTATCCCACAAATCGTGTTTCACTAATTGGAAATGCCACAGGCGCTTGCCGGTGTTTGCATCCAACGCTACTAGAGATGTACCAAACAGGTTATCGCCCGTGCGATCACCACCGTAAAAATCTTTATCGCCCATACCAGCAGAAGCGAGCGGCGCAAATACCACACCTGTTTCAGGGTCAAGCGTTAAGCCAGACCAGGCATTTGCACCCTTCGCAGTTTTCCAGGCATCTTTCGGCCAGGTTTCATAACCAAATTCCCCTGGATGCGGAATAGTGTGAAATATCCACTGTTGTACACCGGTGCGCACATCATAAGCACGAATATGCCCGGGGGTATTACCGGTAGAGCCCATAACAATTAAATTTTTATACACCACGCCCGGTGAAACATTGCCGACATTAACGCTATCAGTTTCGCGCCCTAATCCCTCACGTAAATCAACTCTCCCATCGTCACCAAAAGTTTTTATTAATTCACCTGTCTGAGCATTTACCGCCATTAGAAAACCACGAAAAGTAAACAGGATGCGTTCGTCATCACCTTCACGCCAATAGGAAATACCGCGCAAGCGCTGCTTGGTATTTATCGCTTCGCCAAACGCCGGATCAAAAACCCACTGCTGCTTACCGGTAGCCGCATTCAAGCAAAACAAGCGTCCTTTGGGTGAAACAAAATAAAAGGCACCATCAATAATCAATGGATTGCTTTGCATATCCGATTGACTGCCGCCTTCACCAAAGGCATCGCCCGAATCAAACGTCCAGGCGACTTGCAAATCTTTAACATTATCTTTGTTGATTTGATCGAGGGTCGAATAATGAGTGCCGTGGGGATTACCGTGATACCAGGGCCAATCTGCACCAGATTGCCAACTTGCACTGGTTTGACCGCCAGGGGTGTCGGTACCGCTCTGCTCACAAGCAGCCAACAGCGCGCCACTGATTAATGCGAAAGCGGTATATCGAATAAATGGGAGATATGAATTCATAATCAAACCTAACACTGGTTTTTATTGTGATACAAACAAAAAACCAGTGTAGGTAGTGAATGGGGTGAGTTCTAATTGCTTAACGAACCATTACACGAATGCCAGGCAGGTCTATAACCCGCTTATTACTATTCGTCAGTTTTCACAATTCGCTCCAGCCATACTCTTTGACCAGGATGATGGTCGCTAATTGTGTTTAGCGCAGCCTCTACCTGATCGCTATTTTCAGGATTAATTGAATAGGAAAAATGCGTTAATTCGATTCCCAATAATCGAATAGCATCCAGCTCTTGTTGACTCAATACACCGTCACCTACCCATACAGGATACTGCTGGTTAAATATCAATGGTCTCATTTCTTCATAGCCATTGCGGGTTGTTATAAAAATCACCATGAATCTGCTTCCCATTAAATACTTATCAACACTTGAAATAGCCGTGCGCTCGTTAAACATTCAGCAATAGTCCAGATGATTTATAAATCAGGTCAACGTTTTACCATAATCGAAAACCTATCCAAAGCCTGGCGATTTACTTTAATCCAGAATGAGAAATTTTCCGCCTCTTTAACAATAAACTGTTTATAGACTGGCATTTTTTCCGGTTGATTGGCTGCTTCATAAATTTTTAGCAGCGCGATTGATGCATCCAGCGCAGAGTATTTCTGCCCGCTTAAATTGGCCAATTTAAAAGCTGATAGCGCGTGCATTTCTGCTGGCGGCCAAGCTTGACGGGCGGCGTGAATATTGGAAACCATCAATTCTTCGGCTGCGTCCAGCTTGGTGGTACTTGCATATAAACTCAGGGCCTCATCCCAACGCGATTGTTTAATGAATAGCTGCGTTAGATGCTCCCGCGCACGATCCCTTTCCCACCATTTTTGATCGGCGGGTAATATGGCGAGCACCTTGCGATAGTGTTTTTCTGCTGTTGTATCACTTTCGGCATACATACCCGCGTAAAAATATATCAACCCATAATGCTCACGCGCTTGTTGGGTTTGATCGAGTATAGATTCCGCTCGCTCCAGATAAATCTGACGATCCTCTTTATTGCCGAATTTATTGGCTACCACAGAGAGATAAGAGCTGATACTCATTTCCAGCAATGGTTCTCGCGCCTGCTGTGCAAATTGCATGGAAAGAATTAACGCTTGTTTAAAAGCGTCGTAGTCCTGCTGCTCAAATGCCAGATAACTATAAGTTTGCTGTACCAAGGCCAGGTTGCGGTAATCTTGCTGTGCAGTAAATATTTCAAATGCCTTGCGCAAGGCAGCTGCGGCTTCAGCAAACAACGATTGCGCCATATAGGCATTAGCCGCGATTACATAAGCATCGCCTTCACGGGTTTTATCATTGTGCACACGGGCTTTAGCAACAAGTTCATCCACTAATAAGATGGCGTTGTTGTGGTTGTCCGTGCGCGACTCGCTGTTTGCCAATGCGGCGAGCACCACTAGATCATCCGGAGCTTGCGAGTACAGGATTTTCAAGCGTGCATTGAGCAGGTTGGAGTCTGATTCATCTACCATCAAAATCCCGGAATTCACCACTAGCGCCAGATGCTTCTGCATTACATCCAGTAATTGCACTACATTTTTTGCGGAATGGCTGACGGGCCAAGTGCCGCTTTTGCTTTTCAATAAATAGCGGATGGACACTTGCTGATCATGCATTCCCACCACCGCCGCCATTACCAGATCGCCCTGCGTTTGTTGCAGTAGTGAATTGATATATTTTTGGGGCCTATGAAAGAAATCCTGATAGTTGCTCACGCCACTCACCGCAACTGGCGCATAGCTTTCAGCACGATTAAGTGATTCCCATAGTGGCTGCACCAACTCTCTATTAATCGATGGGCTTTGCTGGTTGGTCGGCTCTATTAATAGCGGCAATAAAGCGATGCGTGTTAGTGCAGGCTCATCTTGCGGGCGCACCAACAGCATCGCCACCACACAAAGCACAACTATTGCAGGAATAGCCAATAACCAGACTCGTTTGCCGCGCACTGCACCAACAGGCGGAGGGGAGTTTGTTGCAGGTGATATTAATTCAGCGTTTGTATAGGGCTTAAGCTCAAGCTGCCATTGATACCCTTTTTTAGGAAAGGTCTTGATGGCGTCATCGCCCAACAATGCACGCAGCACACTGATGTTTTGAAACACGGCCTGCTCGGAAACCACCTTGCCATTCCAGACTTGCTCCAGAATATCGTTCTTACTAAAGACCCGTTCCGGCTCGCTGAGAAACAGCGCGAGTAGCTTGGCTTCATTGTGGCGACAGCTAACAACCGCATTGTTTTTATAAAGAATGAGTTGTTCGGTGTCGAACATAAAATCATTAAATAGAAGTTTCATCGCGATAGCAGGCATTTCATTGTTATAGATTGCTTACAAATTCATTGATTTGACCAAAAAACGGCCGTTTATGACGATGAAAATTTCTCACCGTTTTCTCATCAACAAAAAATAGAAAAAAAATAAGATCTCACAGCAGGTATTTCATAGAGTCCGGCGGTAGCAATACATCTGCAAACCAACCAAAGGATTTATCTATGCGTCACCTTGTTACCGGCCTCCTGGCTTTTTGTTGTTCAACCCTTTACGCCGCCGATAAGGCCAGCCCAGCGGTTTTGGAACCGCTTATGGTTCCCGTCCCTGCCGGCGAGTTTTTAATGGGGAGCAGTGAGTCCTCCGCCGAGCAACCCATTCACAAGGTAAAAGTAAAACCCTTCCGCCTGGCGCAATATCCGGTGACGATAAAAGAATTTTTGCAGTTTACCGAGGCGACCAATTATCAGGCAACCGGCAAATGCCTGTATAAAATGGACGACGGAAAATTGCATGATCTGGATAACCAATCACCACCAGAAGTGGCCCGCGTTGCCGGGGAATATGCCCCCATTAGTTGCGTGAGTTGGGCAGAAGTTCAAGCCTATATCAGCTGGCTTAACCAACAGACCGGCAAACACTATCGCCTGCCCAGTGAGGCAGAATGGGAATACGCCGCCCGTGCGGGCAGCAGTACGCGCTTCCATTTTGGCAACGATGAAAAAAAACTGTGTGAGTATGGCAATGGTTACGACCAAAGCATCCATTTCGCTTTCGGTCGCGACTCGCAATGGTCCGCGCACTCCCCAAGCTGCGACGATGGGGAAATCTTCGTAAACACCATCGGCCTTTATAAACCCAATGCCTATGGGTTGTACGACATGCAAGGCAATGTGAGCCAGTGGATTGCCGATTGTTATCACCCCGATTACCAGAAGGCGCCCACCAGCGCTAAACCACGGCGTGGCAAAAACTGCCAGCAATTCGCACGCGGCGGCTCCTGGATGACCAGCGCTAATTATTTGCGCACTGCCTATCGCCCAATGGCCGGGGATGTTAGCGGAACTAAGGATACGCGCTTTTCTGATCGCGGCTTTCGCCTTGCATTGGATGAGGTTGGTGATCATCTGGTCGCCACCAGCGAACAGCAACAGCTCTTTATGACTGGGCTGAGTGACGCACAAAAAACCGCACAGGAAAAACGTGCGCTCTTGCGCAAGGAACATCAGAATTTATTGGATGCCTATAAAACCCTGCGCACAACACCATTAATTACTCCGCCCATGGTAAGCATACCCGCCGGTGAATTTCTAATGGGCAGCGAGTTTGCAGACAACGAAAAACCCGTGCATAAAGTCAGCGTGAAAAGTTTCAGGATTTCCAAATACGAAGTCACCATCAAGCAGTTCAAACAATTTGCTGCCGCAACCCAGTATATAACCGGCAATAGCTGCTGGAAATTTGTGAACGAAAATGGCGGTCGCTTTAAAAACGGTTATGAACCCGCGCCGGGCCACTGGTTAAGCTCCGATAATGCACCGAGCGACTTTCATCCGGTAATGTGTGTGAGTTGGGACGATGCCAATGCCTATCTCGCCTGGCTGTCGCAACAGACCGGGCGAAAATTTCGTTTACCCACCGAAGCGGAATGGGAATATGCCGCCCGCGCCGGCACCAACACTCGCTATTTTTTCGGTGAGGATGACAAGAAGCTGTGCGAATACGCCAATACTTTTGATAAGAGTGGTATGCGCGCATTTGCACGTGATAAAAGTTATCAAGCCAAAGTAAAAAGCTGTGATGACTATGCGGAATACACCAGCGTCGTCGGCCTCTACAAGCCCAATGCCTTTGGCCTTTATGATGTGACCGGAAATGTGAGCGAATGGGTGCAGGATTGTGACCACAACAACTATCAAGGTGCCCCCAGCGATGGCAGTGCATGGCTTGCGGAAACCTGCCACATGCGCGTGCGCCGGGGAAACACCTACGGCCCACACAATGAATCACAAGTATCCATGCGCGGCCACGGCGGACAAACCAACCGCTCCGCTCTGGGCGAAGGTTTTCGTATCGTTGAAGAGATTGATCCAGCGCTGGCAAGCAAAACAACGGAGGATAAAAATAATCCGTTTGAAATCGAATTAGCGAAGGCGCAGCAGGCGGAGCGCGCCGAGCGAAAAAATAATAACTTGAAATAAAACACCATTTGCAACAATAGACTTTTAAAAATTCTGTCTACGAAAAACCAATATTGCATTCACAATGTTGGTTTTTTCATTTATCCAACCCCATCCAAATAATTACCTTCGTATCCCTCAGAACCTCGTCCAATGTAAAATTGTTTGAATCCATGATTTTTTATACGACAAAAAGTGTGACCCACCGCCCAACTTTATAGGCCGATAGCCATTTGAAACATTATTTTTAAAAATCTTGCTAGAGTCTTTTGAAATATAAAAACCATACCTTATTGACCCCTCTCCAGCTACCCATGCCCCTCGACAAATTCAGGTGTCGCCGTGAACTATTTTTTCGGCGCTACCGAACAGCATTTGCTCGTCATATCACCCAAACATGTTTTAGTGCGAGCAAATATCCGTGGGGACCAGCGGAAATCAACTTCACCAATGAACGCTATCGGGATGTTTCCATCCGATAAATAGGGATTGTTCAACGGGGATAAATTTAAAAAAACATCAGGAAATTTTTATGAAATTAGTTAGCGTAGTAAGCGGATTATTAATGGCTGCCAGCGTATTTTTTTCTGTCGCCAGCCAGGCACAAACAACAACTCCCGTTTCTTGCACCTGGCAATATGTAAGCAACGACAATGGCTACCCCTGGCAAAACGTTGTCTATGGCTGCTTTGATTCAAACAATACACAAGTTGCCGCAAAGTATGTGACCTATGAATATGGCTACCCACGTTCATGCAATGTACAACCAATATCTGGCTATACCTGGACAGGTTCTTGCGACAATCCTGCTATCCATAAAATTGTTACTTCCCCCGCTGCCTGTGGCCAAAAAGTTGTGCAGGCGTGCGCATCGCAAATGAACAACCCAAACCTGGTAAATTATATGAACACCACCTGCCAACCTTGTGGCGGTATTGGCAATAGCACCCTCGATCAAAACAATGCGTCTTGCTCTGGCCAAGGTGGTTTGGTCACCGTGTATTGCAAGAGTTTGTAATTAATAAATTGATAGTTCGAAATAAAAAGTCCGGCAATGGCCGGACTTTTTTTGCACGGCATGGACTTTTTCATAAAAAATTTTTTGTTAAATAAAATTCATAAGTTTTTAAAACTTATCGATCTCTCGGATTTAAAATAAATTGTTCAATATCACTAATTGATTCCAATACTTCAGGTAATCCACCATAAGGCAAGGAATTTTCCTCTAATGCATCTTCTAGAAGCTGGTTAATTCTTTTAAATGCCTCCGATGCTTGCAAAACAAAAGCATCAATTGCATCTCGCGATTCCTTGCATAAGGGACTTATTGTCATTTCATAAGGCTCATTCATTTGTGGCGGCTTGAGCTCAGGGTGTGCAGCCCACAAAGGGTTAAGAATGTTTGTATATGTATGCCCTAGATAGTAAGCAACCAACTTGCCATACACCTGTATTTTTCCAAGATTTTCATGGGTCTTTACTTGCTGAAGCGACTGATTGCAAAGCGCACTTGATTTTGTAAGTAGATCAGAAATTTCCTTTGCCGTTGCAAGATCAATTTTCATTGCATTTTACTCTCTGTTTGGCCTGTAAGCGGAGGTGCGGAGCATTGGAGCGACACTGCGATCCTCAATCGATTGGTAGTACAATGACCGATGAAATATAGCTCATTACATGTTAGTTTTCGCCGACATAAATTCTTACTCCATCAACAAAGTGCCTTTCATCTAACGTGAATATTGAGATGGTTTCCCCGATTTTCCAGTTGCTTAATTTTATCAACCACGTATGGCAATATTGATGCTCATTCCTTTCATAATATTCGTCTTGTTCCGATATAAGTTGATCAGAAACTGCCCTTAGATTCACATAAATTTTAGGCCTGATAGACTTTACCGTTTTTTTAAGTTCGGCAACTGAATTTTCACAGACACCCATTCCCCATTTTATTCTTGTTTCTGGGGTGAATCGACATTCAGATATATCATCTTTTCTCTCACACAGCTTTCCGTACAATGCAGGAATTGAATCTAGCCTTTCCTCAGCACTATATTTTTCAATCAAAACCCCTTCTGATTTAACATAGTTACAATAAATTGAGAGGATAAGTAAAATAACCATTTTCCGCATGTGCTTATTACTCCTATAGACCTGCCAAACCGCATCTTACAAGTTGATTTTTTCTAGAATGTTTTCGCAGCAAAACATCAGTGCCAGCTAAAATTACATTTATAACTATCCAGCGCGGATTGCTAAACTTGCTAGCCAAGCTCTATCTTGGAATACATGCAAACCTCAATACTTTTTAGCTCACATGCAAATGGCTTTAATTCTGTGCCAATTATTTCCGTTGCTTGCTTCATATTCCCCTTATATCGTTGATTGGGCTCTAGCAAAACTTTTCCGGTGTTTACCTCAATAATTCCAAAATTGCCAAAAGTTGAACACCCACTACCACCACAAAAATTGTTAATTAAAAGCACATGAGTTCCATTAGAGGCAACTTCACAACGAAGATGCAAGTGGTCGTTTTGTATTTCAAAGAGATGGGTACTACTGGTTTTGTCTCCCTCGATAGTCACACTAAAAAAGGGTTCCTTAGCGGATGGCGCGTCAGATACTGTCACGAACTTTCCTCCGCATGAAATTGTATCGGCCAACGACAGCGCAGGAATTATAGACAGGGCAACTAAACAAATAGATTTTAACAAAGCACTTACTCCATGTTTGTGGGTAACTCGGTTGGCTAACGCCGCGGCTTAAATTTCTCCATGCAGTTTACAACAAGCAGATGTTGCGCCAAACAAAAAAGCCAACATTACTTCCGCAATGTTGGCTTTTTCAATATCCCTAGCCGTCCCTGGCAACAACATTTAATTCAATGTTGGTGTTGTCCAATCTACCCAGTCGTTTTTATTCGCGGTCGCGTTTGAACGAGGATTCAAACCGCCGGTAGTCGCCGATTCCTTTTTCAGGAAGCGACGAATGTTGGATTGCAGCGGTGCTTTAAACTCCGGACGAATCGCGCAGTGGCTGCCATCTGCAATGTTGGATAGATAGGTAATGGAACTGGTTGCGCCCAGGGCTTTATAAACTTCTGCGCCGGCCAATGCTGCAGCATGGGCAGATTTTGGCCCAAGGTTGGCGATGTGTGGGTTATCCATAATGTAAAGGCCACGCGGCGCTACCAGGGCAATGATTTGGTGAGTATCCACCGGTAAGCGTTTGGTATCAGCGGTGTAGTTGCTGAAAGCATCGCCCAGCCAATAGGTTTCACCATAAGCACTGCTTGGGCTTTGTGCGCCCTCACCTGGAATACCACGCCAGATAGGTACGCCGCCGCTGCCAGATTCAATCGGCATGGTCAGAGCGATACGCTGATCCAAGGCACCAATCGCAAAGGCGCCCTTACCGAAACGAGAGCAACCAGTTACGCCGATTGCATCTGGCTTGAGTACAGTAGTTCCTGATTGCTCCAACACATCGATAATACGGCTTACGCCCCAAGCCCAGGCAGCCAATAATCCGGTGGTACTTCTATTACCATAAATGGTGTAGAAAGCACCGGTTTTATTGGTACGGCTACCAGACTCAGCGCCTACTACATAGGGGTCGTAAGTGATTACCGCTACACCTTCCGCTCTGATAGTGGCGGTGTCCGCACCAAAGCCACCCAATACCACTACAGCTGGTACTGGACCCGTAACGTTGGCTGGTCTTTCTACCTTGGCAGTGAAGCTGGCAGTTTTACCTTGATGCGATACATTCACGGTAATTTGCGTATTGGTAACCGTACCGGTAACTGATTCGGGTTTACCAGGCTTGGTGCCGTAAATCGAAGCCTCAATTTGTTTCAAGGTTTCCTGGCGTTGGCAGCGCCATTCAGATTTTGCAGCAATGCGTGAACCATTATATTTTTTAAATGGATCAGGCAGTTTTGCGTTGCTGGCCGCTGCAGGTGCTGCGCCCAATACGCAATCGGCACCTTCATTTTCCTTGCTGGCTGAACCTGGGTCCACCACTGGCGGCTCTACAAATTTTCCACCGGTGGATGAATAAATTGCGAAGCCGGCAAGGGTTCCGTTATCAACCAGCGTTTGTAGATTAATATTCAATTTACCATCGGTAACCTGCACATTATTCACGGTGTAAGTGTAGGCAGCATCGGCACCGATCAGTGAATACAAATCCACTTGCGACATTTCCTGCTTGCCTTCAACCGACACATTGAATGAACGCTGACCAACAGTGGTGTGATAAATTTCAGCGAAATGCAATTCAACCGTGTAAGTCGAATTGGTCACGGGAATTTCGTAACCGAAAGTGCCGTAAAGCTCGCTTTGGAAGAGCGCAGGTTCGGCAACGTTGCTGATATTGTCGGTAGTGCTGTTGGCAGTTCCGCCGGTACTAAAGCGATCCGCCAGATATTCAACACCGTTGTAATTCACTTTACCGCCACCGGAGTTAATTGCATAAACCAGTTCAGGGCGAGTGGAAATAATTGAACTGGAGCTGGATGAACGCAAGGAGCTGGAGAGCGAACTGCTGCTGGAGCTGGATGGCACAATCACGACAGATGACGAGCTGGAAACTACCGCTGATGATTGGCTGGATCTGGATGAACTTGCTACGGAGCTGGGCGCAGAACTTTGGCTGGATGGCGTTGCCGTTTTCAGGTAATTCATTAACCAGGTCATCGCAGGGCGCGGTGTTCCGTTCTCTTGAATCAAGCCAGTACCATCACGCCAGGTTTTACCCACTACATATCCCCACAAGGTAATACCTTTTACTGAAGCATGGTTATAGAAGAGTGGGAATTGTTGCTGCATTACTTGCAACTGTTCCTGGTCGTTAGTTTTTTCGATGTCATATTCAGAGATATAAATTGGCAAACCCAGTGCGGCAATTTGATTCAGCTTGCTGGTAGTTTCTGCTAATGGACGATCTGCAAGGCCGTGTGCCTGCATCCCCAATGCATCTACTACACCAGCATTAATGGCGGGTGTTGCCATGGCGATAAACTCAGCCGTGTTCCAACTCAATACGTTGTAATCATTCAGGATGAGCACAGCGTTGGGGCAATATTTTCTGGCCAACTGGAAGGATTTAATAATCCAGTCGTTGCCAAACGCATTGCGAGCAAACTCCGCCGGAGCATGGCCTGGAGTTGCTTCATTGACTACATCGATCAATGCAGTATCCGGGTAGCGCGTGCAGTAATCGCGAATCCACTCTTCAATTTCCGCCGCCTGTTCAGACGCGCTCAAATTAGTAATCCAGCTCGGGAATTGGCTGCCCCACACAAAGGTGTGTGCTTTTACTGGAATATTGTGTTCGCGCGCGTAAGCGTAGATTCGGTCCACCGGCGCCCAGTTATAAACATCGCGCGTGGCTTCCACTGAGCCCCACTTGCCTTCGTTTTCAGGCGTGATCTGATTCCAGTAATTGATAAAGTCAGATCTCACTGCGCCGGAAGTCGTGATATTGCCAACAAATTTGCGTGTAGTTGGCGCTGCAGAAGATCTGCTGCTGGAAGTAACAGGTGTAGAACTCGGAACACTTGAACTAGAGGCAACTGAACTGGGAGTACTCGAGCTGGGCACTACCGAGCTGCGCACACTGGAACTGGGCACCGAGCTTGGTACAACACTGGATGAACGCACTGACGAGACAGTACCGCCAGCACACACAGTGCCGTTGATAGTTGGGCGCTCGGCAGTAGCGCCATTTTTATTGCCCTGGAAACCAAAGGATACCGATTGACCTGCAGCAATATTGCCATTCCAACCCAGGTTGGTAGCAGTGTAAGGATTAGAACCGGTGAGGTTGGCATTCCAGGAACTGGTAATGCGGTTGGCGGAATAAGTCCAGTTAATGTTCCAGCCATTCACTGCAGCGCCGGTATCATTTTTGATGGTAATGGTGGCAACGAAACCGGTGTTCCATTCATTATCGATGGTATAAGTACAAGCGGCCGATGCGCCTTGTGCGGTCATTGCCAGCACCGCGCCCGCCACGAACATACCGCGAGTGCGTTTGAGTGCCTGGGCAAGTGGCCCGGGGAAAGTTTTTAAATGATGCATTGTCTTGATCTCCGATAGAGTAGCAATGGAGTGGCAGAAATTTTTCAGTCAATTTTTTTGGGTGTCGCTTTTTTGTTTACCACTGACTTTTTACCAATGATTTTTTATCACTGGTAAAGTGAATGCGAACTGTGCGCAAAATAAACTTTATTGTTATCGATTTTTTTGGATCTTTTTAGCAACCCACAAGGGGTGGAGAGGCGAGGAAAATACTTAAATGGAGCCTGGAGTTTTTACATTTTCCGCACGATCTTTATCAGGCTGCAGAAAATGACAGTAATAGTGCTGAAAATAGAATAGTTTTTTGCGTTTGGTGGGACACAATAAAATCATTAATAAATGATTTTTTATCACTGCAACCCAACAAAACCAACATACATTTTATTGGTGAGCGACCGGGATTTGAGGAGACTTATTGAAAGAAAGGTATCGGGGGAAAGGAACTGGCGGAAAGGAATTGGAGGAAAGGAATTAAAGTCCGACTTTTTATTGGCGCCAATTTTTATTGGTGCTCCTTTGGAGTGAATCAAAGCGGCTCTTTGGTTTGATAAAGTGTTTTAAAGGTTTTTGGCGTGCAGCCATATTCCTGCTTAAACAGCTTATTAAAGTAAGGCACGTTGTTATACCCCACTGCATAGGCAATTTCAGAGACGTTGGCATTGGCATTTTCGGTTAACAAGCGCGCGGCTTCGGTAAGGCGCAACTTGTTGAGGTAGGCGATAAATGTCAGCCCTAGCTCCTCTTTCAAAATGTCATTTATTTTATTGCGATTGATATTGAGCGATGTGCTTGCCGTTTCCAGGCTTAAATCATGATTGGTATATTCGTTAGCCATGTAGCGCAACAGCGCCTCTTTTTCCTTGTCCTTTTGCGGCTCTATTAATAACTTCTTATAGGCCATCAGCGGCTGGTCATCTTTCACCCGCGCGCGGATTTCCGCTGTCAATGCTGCTGTGTAGCGGCGCAACTGCCACACCAAAAACAAAATCCACGTACACACCGCCAGCGCGCCGGCGCCATAAATATAACGCGGCTCCGAACCAAGTAATTGAATCTCGCTTATCTTTACGTTGGAGAGCGTATTGGACGGGCTTTGTAAAGAGTTGGCCCAGGCAAAGCCCATGGTTTTATTCAGCTGATAACCTTTTTCGCTGTATTCAAAACCGTATTTGCTTAACCACCACTGTGGTGTTTCCAGATCATCCAATTCTATCGCCACCCTATTCCAGTTCTGGGTACAGGAAAATGCGGTAGAGGAGACGCGACGAGTCACCAGATTGTTTAAATCAGTCACCTTGTCATCAAAACTAAATAACACAAACAGCAATACATTTTTGGGGTCGCACATCACTTTGAAGCTGACGGTTTGATAGCGAGTGAGGTCCACTTGCAAACTGGATTGAACCGCGTCAATAAACGCCATGGAGTAATGGATATAGGTAAAGCGTGGTTCCGGGTCCAGAAAAAAATCGTATTCAATATTACCGACTTCATTTTTAAGCAGTAATTGGGTTTTGCCTTTGGGCTGCTCCGGTTCCAATGCCGTTTTCCACATCAAACCCTGATCGCGCGCAGGAAATAACGAAACCTCCAGCTGGGATTTTTTATAGCCGAGATAAACAATGCAGGCGGTAACAATCGCCATCAGCAAAGCTGCCACAGCAAGGTTGCGGTAAAACTTTATCATTGATGAAAAAACCGGGGTGGATTTTCAGGTTTCGTTATTTTAATTCTGCGATTCGTGCACTTGTATACATACTACACCATGCATAGCTCAAATTAACTCTATATTCCTATTTAAATGCCACCTCCGTTGAATCCCTCCCCGGCCCTCCCTTTTTCAAAGGGAAGGAGCGCTCATAAAATCTTTCAACATTCGATTTAAGTCCTGAGCCAAACCCGTCGCCTTTAAGTTTCAGCAGGCAAACAAAGCCAGCTTCAAACCGGGTTTTAACTGAACATTCATTGTTTACATAACGCAGGAATACTCTCATGGCTCTGTCAATCCATACCAACTACTCTTCACTGGTTACCCAAACTAACCTGACCAAAACCAACATTTGAACTCTCAATCTCGCGGTATGGAAGTGGCGATTCGCAACACTGGCGACTCTATCTCCCTGCTGCAAACTGCAGAAGGCGCATTCAACGAAATGACCGACATTCTGCAACGTATGAAAGACCTGGCAACTCAAGGTGCGAACGGCACTAACAGCGCCGACGACCTGGATTCCCTGCAAGCTGAATACGACCAACTGGGCGAAGAATTGGCGAACATCATGGACAACACCAGCTTTGCCGGTGAAGCCCTGTTCAGCAAAGATAACAGCGCTGGTAAATTCGCTGCGGCGGTAGATTTCCAAATCGGTGCTACTTCTGCTGAAACCATGACCCTGGACCTGACCGCTGCCGGTACTGATGCAATCCAAACCCTGACTGACGCATTGGATGGTATGTCTACTGTGTACACCGCTGGTTCTGCCGCTACCGCTGGTACTGAAATCACTGGCGCCGCTAACGCGACTATCGACCTGGTGAAAGACGCGCTGGATGCCGTAGGTACCCTGCGTTCACAGTTCGGTGCGACCATCAACCGTTTGAACCACACCGCGAACAACCTCTCCAACATGAAAGACAACACTGACATGTCTAAAGGTCGCATCATGGACGCTGACTTCGCGTTGGAAAGTGCACAAATGAGCAAAAACTCCATGTTGATGCAATCGGGTATCTCCATGTTGAAACAAGCAGGTCAAATGCCAGGCATGGTGATGTCACTGCTCGGCTAATACGGCTAGAGCCGCCCTGTCAGCCACACTCGCCCCGGGGTTGGCTGACAGAGCACCAGGGATGGCAAAAGACGATGAAGAACGCCTCAATAACCTTGGGGCGTTTTTGTTTTTGGCGCAAAAATCAACAACAAAGCATTTTTTGTTGTATAAGAAAATATTCTTATTTCAATCTTTTCAAAAATTAACACGCCAGTGTGAGTAGAAACCCCCTAATTCGATGGCTTAAGGCTGAAACGCAGCTATGATTGCCAACATCAATTTGTTGGCGCCATCACTTTGGCAGCTCAAACCTCCACCCTTAACCGGCAATAACCATGGGTATGATGCAGATCGATAATGCAGTAAATGCACCTGCGGAACCGCGCGCAGCCAAATCGATGGAGAATCTCACCTGCCTGACCATTCGCACAGGCAAAGCCGATTGTGTTGCCCGTTTTTACCCCTCGCTCTACCAACTCACCCTGATTAAAAACGGCATAGAGGAGTTGATATTTCACTGGAGGCAACACCGATAGTTGAATCTCCAGCAGCGGACCCTGTTGTTATCACCGAAGCCACTACCCCGCTGGAGTTACCAGTAGCACCAGCCGCTCCGCAAGCTGCTGCAAAAAGCTGGCGTATGCCCGTACTGGCCGGGTTATCTGCCCTGCTGGTTTTGGGCGCCGCTGCAATCTACAGCCAGACAACAAAAAACTCCGGCGCAAATGCCACTGGCAAACTGCTCACCATTACCTATGCCCCGCAAGATCCCAACGAGTTGGCGAGCCTGATTCCGCACGGACAACATATCGAGCAACAGCTGAGTGCTACTGTCAAAACGCCGTTGCATGTCGTAGTGGGATTGCATGAAAACCAATTGGATGTCGTGTGCCTGCGCGCTGATGGCAGTGCCCGCACATTACATATTGCCGAAAGTCAGCTCGCGCAATTAAGGGCAACAGATTTAGCCTCCTGCTTGCCCTAGGGGCAACCAACCTCTCTGGCTACGTGCCCCCTTTCAAAGGGAGGAGCACACTCCCCTCTTTGACAAAGAGGGGCCGGGGGAGATTGAGCACGCCAACTAACGGGCAAAAAAAAGCCCCCTTTTCAGGGGGCAAAACTTGAACGATTTTCTTTCACACCAAGAACAACTCACTACAGGGTTTGCGGTGTTTCCGAAGGCTGAATAACCAACTCGGCTTTTTCAGCGGAATAATCCACTCGCGCTTGTTGCTCACCAAAAATTTCGCGATACAGGCCTTCCGCTTTCGCGGTTAACATCAGTATTTCAATGCGGCGATTAGCCCCATCTTCCGGTGCATCCGGGCGCAGCGGCATTACATCCGCTTGCGCGGCCACTTGCAGCACCGAAGTGGGTGCCAAACCGGAATCCACCATCACATTGCGCGCACGCAAGGCGCGATCGCCAGAGAGATTCCAGTTGTTATACCCCTTCACTGTTTTGTAAGGCACAGAATCGGTATGGCCGCTGATAATTAATTTATTGCCGACTTTTGCCAGCACACCGGCCAGGCGCTCCAACAGCGTTGCAAAATGTGGATTTAATTGCACACTGCCGCGCTCAAACATAAAACGCTGTTGGTCATCTTTAATTAAAATACGCAGGCCTTGCGGCACTACTTGTACCTCCACGTTAGCTTGCGCGTCCAACTCCAATGCCATGGCTTGCATTAAATCGGCGAGCTCTTTTAATTCAGCGGGGCTGCTGTATTTCACTGGCTCCAGGTTACCGGTTTCTTTGACTTGCTCGCGCGGATCAGTTTTATTGGGCACATTAATAGTGGATTGCTGCGCTGGAGCAGGCATTTCCAGCGGAGTTTTACTATTGCCATCAAATACACCCGCACCACCATCCACCAGGGGATTGGTAATTTGTTCAGCGGCGGCAGTTTGCTTCGGATTTTGCGGGGTAATTACCCAGAGCACCATAAATAACGCCATCATCGCCATGGTGAAATCGGCAAAGGCCACTTTCCAGGCGCCGCTGTGACTCTCTTCATGGCCACCCTTTTTGCGGCGCTTGACGATTACCTCGAAATCTTTGTCGTTGCGTCTTCTCATGGCACTCATACTTTGCTAAAAAATTTTGATTTCAATTGCGTGCGGACTTTTCTCAATGCGAAAAATAATTAGGCCGCATCGCGCTTGTCTTCGTATTGGTTTACCCAGGTTTCCAATTGGCGGAACGCGGGTTTTACATCCTGCTCAATTAATTTGCGTCCGGCGTCTACCGCAAGCAGAGTTGGTTTTCCTGCAACGTGTGCCACCAGGGTAGTACGCACACATTCCAATGCCGACAATTCAGTTTTTACACGCTGCCCCATGGCATTACTGAGCGGCTCCATTACGCAGTAGCACACAAAAATGCCGAGGAAAGTTCCCACCAGTGCAGCCGCAACGTGCGCACCAATTTCGGCAACTGAACCATCAATATTGCCCATGGTAATTACAATACCCATAATCGCTGCGAGAATACCGAAGCCAGGCATAGACTCACCGATTTTGTGCAGCGAGCGTGACGGCTGCATTAACGCGTGCTCCATGGCTTCCAATTCCTGCTCCAAAAAACCTTCCAATTCGTGCGCGCTGATTTTTCCCATCGCCATCAAACGGAAATTGTCGGCAATAAATGCCATCAGGTTTGGCTCTTGCAAAATTAGCGGATAGCGGGTGAACAAATCACTTTGTTCCGGATCTTCAATGTGTGCGTCCAACGCCTTAAGGCCACCGACATCTACCATCTCCAGTAATTCATACATCAGCATCAACAATTGACGCTGGAACTCTTCACCGCGACGGGTATACACAAACACGCCTTTAATCTGGTGACACATTTCCAGCAACACTTCTTTAGGGTTGCCCACTACCAGGCTGCCTAAACCAGCGCCCAAAATAATCAGGATTTCCGCCGGCTGCCAGAGCATGGCCAACTCACCATGCGCCAGGCTATAACCACCCAACACACAGCCCACGATAATGATTGCACCTAATAATTTCTGCACGATAAATTCTCTTTAATGGTCCTGCTGTTTTTAATCGCGTTCACGCGCCCTATTTGCCTTCTTGCATAAAGCGACTGGCCTTTTGAATCGCCTGCTTACTTAACTGGCACACGCGTGCATCGGTTAAATCCAGCACCAGGGCGATTTCCTTTAAACTTAATTCCTGCTGGTAATAAAGCATCAACACCAAACGCTCACGTTCAGTTAACGCAGAGAGCGCCTGCGCCAACAAGCGCTCAGTAATTTCGCGCTCTTCCAAACCCGATCCACCATCGGAAAAAGTTTCCGGGCCGTTTAACAATAATTCATCCAGGCTTTCAATCGCCTCGCAGGCATCCGCTTGTAAAAACGCCTGGTAATCTTTTTCGCTCAAGCCGGTATAAGCCATTACTTCTGTATCCTGCGGCACACGCCCCAGGCGACGGCTCAGCTCGCGAATGGCATCGCGAATTTTATGCGTTTGCTGGCGCACCTGACGCGGGCGCCAATCCTGCCGGCGCAACTCATCCAGAATCGCACCGCGAATCCGCAGCTTGGCAAATGCGGCAAAATTTTCATCCGGCTGGCCATAGCGACGCAGGCTTTCCAACAATCCCATCAAACCAATTTGCTCCATATCATCGCGATCCATCACCTGATTGGCTTGCAGTGATAACTGGCGAACAATGCGTTTTACCAGCGGCAAATATTGAATTAATAATTGCTGTTCTTGCGCCGGTGCCAGTGCTTGAGTCGTACTCGCTGTTGCCAGCGTAGATGCGTAGTCGTAATCCATTGCGCCGCTGCTGTTCATGACGGTGCTATTCATTACCGAGGCATTCATGGGCGCAATCCTTACTGCACAACCAGTTTGCTAACCAGCACATGTGCAAAGGGCTGGACAATTTGACGGCTGGCAAAATCTGCCTGCACGACTTTTTCCAAACTGGTTTGCAACTCCGCAATGGGCATGGCGCGCAGCGTGTTAAAACTCATCGTGGACAAATGGGCGACGACCGAATTGCGCACCACAGGGTCAATCTGTTTGAGTTTTTTGTTGTCCGTATCCTGTTCGGCTTGCAGTACCAAATCCAGTACGAAGTAATGTTCACGCCCCTCACCTTGCAAACTGACAATCACTTTTTCAATCGGAAAAAAAGTATATTCTTCGGCTTCACCAGAGTTCACCGCTGACGATGAAACAGCATCACCTGCGCTGGTAGCCACTGGAGCACTAGCCGCTTGCGGGCGCGAAAGAACTTGAAAGCTGATATAGGCAGAACCTGCCGCAACAAGTGTGTTAACAACCAGCAAAGCTAAAATGATCCGTTGCATCATGATTGAGTATTTCCTCTTGCAGAATTATTCCAGCACTACACTGGATATCTCACTAAATAAAAACCTGACAATAGCTAGCCAATGAATCGTAAAAAATTACACGGTCACCAATACATCACCCGGTCGTTTGGTTTGTTGTTCATCGCCCGCAAATACCTGCTCATTGGCGAGGACAAGTTCATCATTCACAAAACGCTGACGCTCACGCGATTGCTGCTGGCCGGATTGACCTTCCGCTGAAGTCTGGATATTAACTTGGGTAAATTGCGGGCCAGATAATTCCTGGCGCAGGCGATCACTGGTGTGCTGAATCAACCGCGCTACGTCGGCCTGGCTGGCGGTAATTTGTACCTGCAAACGGCCAGATTCATGACTGAGGTAAATTTCCAAACTACCCAGCTCAGGCGGGTCCAGGCGAATAGTCGCGTTTTGAATTTTTTGCTGGATTTGCACCTGCACGTTATCGCGCAGGGCATGCAGTAATTGCTCGCCCCATTTCGCTTCAGGTGCATGCAAACTCAATTGCGATTGCACTGTGCGCTGTGCAGTCTCAGCACCAGCACTCGTTAGTGCAGCTGGAGTAATGCTGGGCGAAATAGCTTCACTTGCACCGACCTCATTGGTTGCAGCAACGGCGAATTGAACAACACTAGCCGCCGATGAACTCATTACCGTCGAGGTATTTGTAGAAGCAGTATTTGTTGAACCGACAGCACCTGCTTCACTGGCAGCACCGTTATGAACAGCTATGAGCTTGGCAGTTGGATTAGTGGTGTTGCTCACCGCCGAATCAAATATTTTTTCGCTGGCGGATGTTTTACCAGTACTAACAGAACTACTCGTTTGCTGGTTCAACCCAGTGCCGGGGACAAGAACCACTGCATTAGGTATCGCAGAATTTGTCGTTGTATTTTTTTCTACAACTGTTACAGAGACCTGCCGGGCAGCCGATGCGGCATCGACCAAATTAGCTGGCGAGGTCAACGCAGTATTCGCAGCAATAACTGCTGGAGTTGTTACCGCGGCTGTATCGCGAGTTTGCAGTTGCAACTGCTGTTGATCCAACATTGCCTGCAACCAGGCTTCTGCATCAGGTTGTTCCTGCTCTTGTTGCCCCAGGTGTTCGAAACCCGATTGCTCAGGGTTTAACAATGCAACCTGCTCTCCGTCAGTTGCCACTGGCTCAGCACTAATCGACTCAGTTGCAGCTTGTGCACTTACTAATGCATCACTTAATTGCCCCGAAAACAATTCCACTTGCGGTTCTGTGCCGGCATTTTTTTTCTGCAAGTCCTTCACCTCCATAGAGGCAGCAGAGTTATTTTCTGCCGCCGGAGCCGCTGCAGTCACGCGTGTTGGGTTTGCGCTGCTTTGAAGAGTTGCTGACAACATTATTTCTCACCCTGCAATAAACCCGTGCGCAAATAAGCCGAGCGCGCTTCGGCATAGTCCACATGTGCCAACAATAATTGCCGCAATTTTTCACAAGCTTCCGCATATGCCGGTAGCACACGTGCATAAAGTTGTTGCAACTGTTGCTTGGCCGTTTGCAATTCCGGGCTAAGATTTTCAGCAGCGGATAATTCCTGCAAACACTCGCGAATACGCTGATCAATGCCACCCACGCTGTCCCAATCCTGGGCTTTCAGCGCGGCGGCCATCTGCTCACCTAAAGTGATCAGTTTTAACTGCTGGTAGCGATCAGGCGCGCTTGGCATTGACACCGTCCCACCCCTCACGTACTACACTGAGTAACTTCACTATTTCATCCAAACCTTCGAGCGACAAACTCACACTGACATCGGACAGGCGGTAAATGCAGTAGTCGTACAAGCGCGATAACCCCTGCACGACTTCACCACCATTGTCGTAATCCAATGCGCTGTTTAGGCCATTAATAATGTTCATGCACTTTTCCAATGAACGGCCTTTTTCCTGAAAGCGTTTTGCTTCGATATGGCCGCGTGCGCGCGCCAAT
Source organism: Gammaproteobacteria bacterium (assembly GCA_021151625.1). GTDB lineage: Bacteria > Pseudomonadota > Gammaproteobacteria > Pseudomonadales > Cellvibrionaceae > Cellvibrio. The sequence continues at coordinate 24,368 of JAGKWY010000080.1, forward strand.
TCATCGAGCAAGCCATCAAACAGCACCAGCACCAATTCATAGGGCGATGCAGTAGCCGCTTTGGCCTCCAAATCAATGGAGCGATAGCTGTCATAACTTTCATGGGCGAGATAAAGATCATTCATCAGATCTATTCCTATTCATTAATTAATGCCTGTGCGTTCAGACTATTCACGCGTTAAAACATGCCGAAGGTTTGTTCCATCGCCGACATGGTTTGCATCATGTTGGTGTACTGCTTCAGATAACGGGTGTAATAGTTGTCATATTGTTTCTGGATGCCATCAAACTGATCATCCACGCGGCGCAACATGGTGTTTAAAGTTTCCTTGCGCGCCTTCATCAAATTGTTAGGGCCCGAGGTGTACACAGCGACGTTTTTGTCGATGGTGTCGAGCAGTGCATCCTTCGCATTAAATAATTTATCCAGCCCTTCCGGATTTGCGGCGATTGCTTTTTCAAAACGCGCCGTGTCAATCGTCAACTTACCGTAGCGATCGGCCACTATGCCCATTTCCATTAGGCTCACGCCGCCAAATTCGGTGCGCAAAACTTTATTCAACATGCCTTCAATAGAGCGAATACTGGAGTCACCCGCTAACACCCCGCGTGTAGATGTTTCGCCACCACTCGCGGTCAAACTGTCGAAAGTGCTAAACAGGTTATTCACCGTGTTTACAAAACCCTGCACCTTGTCTTTGGTCGCTTTGTCATCGCGCCCCACAGTGACCGATAAAGGTGTTTCACCTACCGCGTGGGCTTTGGTAAAACTCATGCTCACGCCATCGATAATGTTGTCGAAGGTGTTGCTGGAATTCGTTAGCAACATGCCTGTTGCACCACCCAGGCGAACCTTCGCATCTTTTGCCGCACTCAATTCGCGCGGTGCACCAACCGCTGTATCAAATGCGCCTGCAGCGACGCCGCTGGTGGATAAACTAATTGCATTACCCGCACCGGTTTTTTCACTCGCGAGCACCAGCGACACATTGCCGTTACTACGTACCAGGGTTGCATTTACACCAGTGTTATCGGTAGCAGCGTTAATCGCTGCCGCCAATTCCGCGAGTGAATTCCCCGCTGTGCCATCGGTGTCGATGCTGCTCAAATCAATACTGAAACTGCCTGCACCCTGGCCAATCACCAGATCACCACTGGTGGGAATATCCGCATCGGTCAAGCCTTCCAGAGCCACCTGATGGGCACTGGCGAGCTGCTCGACAAAAAACTGGTAATTGCCGGCTACCGCTGTAGTTCCTACTTTCGCGGTCGCGAAACCTTCGCTGCTAAAGGTGGCGGTGTTGGTCAGCACACTTTTATCCACGCCCTTCAGCCCTTTTACCGCAGTGCTAAAGGTTTTCAGCGCAGTTTCCAGCGAACCCACCGCCGTCAATTGCGCCTTGTAGTTGGACTGGTTGCGATTCGCCTTGGTCAGCGACGCCTGCACCTCATAACTGGCCAGTTGGGTCGCCATCTGCTTGACGTAATCAGAATCTATAGCCATTGCAATTCTCCTCCCGAGGGGTTTAGCAACATGAATGCCAATCAGTAACTGTTACACTTATGCTAACACTTAGCACACAACCTATCGCACAGGATCAATCCCATGTCCGAAACAACCAATGAAGCAATGCATTCTGAATTGCAGCTGCGCGAAGAGCAGAGAAATCTGTTAGCCCTAAAAAAAGCAGTTGAGGCTGGCGAGCACAGCGGAGAAAGTGGTCAATCATTATGGGACATAGCAATTCAGGTACAGAAAAAGTACGAATGCCGACCAAATGATTAACTACATTTATTGTTGTTTATTAACAGCTGCGTATTTTCAAAATAAATTACACAGATAACACATGACTGGTAGTCACCTCGGCAATTAACTTACCCGAGGCTTCTGTCACAGTGGTTTTAACCACTTTTACCGTGCGGCCATTTTTCACGTAATTGGATTTTGCGATAAACATTCCAGTGGTGCTATTGCCCAATAAATTGGCATTCAGGTTTATCGCCAACGGAAAACCTTTCATGCCCTCAGCAAGCTCCAAATTACCGAGCACCAGAATCGATGCAGCAACATCCGCGAACCACAAAGTAGCACCCGCATTCACCGTACCAAATGGATTTAATATACCCGGCTGCACCGGCATTTCTGCAATCACTTCATCGGGTGATTGCTGCGTAATCGTAAATTTAATATGACCTTGATATTCCATACTTACACCTAAAAACGTTGCTGTTGATCTCCTTCGACAATAACTATATTCGATCAGATCGTTCCAATTCTGTATGTTTTTGTATACTACACGTCAATCAACACTGATCTCAGCACTCATCAAACGTTTATCACTTCCTTCGAATTCACCTTAGTACTTTTCTTTTTATTCAATTTTTCCAGTAATTCTTTAGGAGCTTTTTTAGGGTAATGATACCAATTTTTATGTGGTGATAATTTCCAGCAGCTTAAGCACTGTGTATGTTCAAACTTTTCATGGCACTTTGGGCATACACCTCCAGTAGCAAATGTATCCCACACATTCCCGCACACATCAAGACAACGCCAAAGAGGTAAGCCTGGAGGAACCCATTTACATTCGGGACAATAGATCTCCGCTTTTTGCATGAAAAACCTCATCAAAACTCAATAAATTTAAAGCCATAATTTCCCTGGCAACTCCGTTAAACACCTTCAACAATTACAACATCCAATTCCGCGCCGCCAATCCGGTATGTCTTTGCGCCTTGATAGTCCGCTGAATTCCAGCAGGCCACAGCAGCATCATAAGAGGGAAATTCAATAAGAGTATTTCTGGAACGAGCACTGCCCTCCACCACTTCATACTTACCTGCGCGCGCAATAAACTTCCCACCAAATTTTTCAACCGCCGCCGGTGTTCTGGCTGCATATTCCTTGAACTTTTCCATATCCGAAACATCAGCGCGCACAATCCAGTAACCTTTGCTCATCATTTATTCCTGTAATTTTCTTTTTAACAAAAATAACTTAATCAATTGGCATTCCATGAAAATATTGCGGTTTAAATATTAAATTAATCAAAATTATATTTCTGCCCACAACCTGCCACATGATTTTTGTCGCTCGACATACACTGGTAAAAAGATCGCTTTGTCGATAAGGCCGTTTTGCAGTCATCCAGGGAAAGTTGCTCTTGTGCTTTCTTAAATGCTGCGGTCGCCATATTATATTGGTCCTGGGTAATGTAGCCGCCATCCAGGTTTTTCTTACCCTGAGCCAACATGGTTTCCACTTGCCAGTTAATATTACCCATGGCTGTTTCACAATTGAGCGGCGTTCCATCTTCATGAACTTCCAACAATGCTTTCTGCATACCCTGCATCATTTCCCTGACTTCTGGTGGGATTTCTTTAGTGGGAGCAGCCTGGGAATTGATAGCGCCTTTGTAGTTTTTAACTTCCACTTTGGCTTCTTTATCTTTCGGAGGTTTCGAACTGAAATGCACCTTGCCATCCTTATCCGTCCATTTATAAACCTCACCAGCAACAGCCGTTGTACTTAATAACATCAGCAAAAAGATAAAAACTCTTTTACATCTAATGAACATACTTGCTCCCCTTCTGTATTGGCCCAAGGCATAGATAGCGAATTATTTGTGAGCGATGCAAGGATTAATCATTCAATCCCAACCCATCAAAAATCATCGGAATACATTTTTCAATTCTGGATTCGCGGGTTTTGGATTGTTTAGCCGATGAAAAGTGTAGCAGGTAACCGCGTTGACGGCCGGGTGTTAACGCTTCGAAAGCATCTTTTAAACCCGGAGTTTCATCCAGCTGCCGTTGAAACTCTTCGGGGACCGAAAAGTCATCGGTCTTTTTAAACTCCACATTCAGGCCTGCTTTCTCTACATCAATCGCCGCCCGAATATAGCCCTTTAAATTGCTTTTCATTTTTTCGATTTGCGCAACATTGGTAAAACGAATCTGTCGTGCGGCCTGCACATTTTCAGTTTGTTGAACCAGAATATTTTTTGGGTCTTGTAATAAAGCACCTTTAAAAAACAGAAATGCACAATATTCTTTAAAGCCATGAATAAGAACAATATTGGCGTTATCCAGGGTGTAACACGGTTGGCCCCATTTAAAATCTTCAGTCAGATTGCAACCGAGCGCAATCTCCCTCAGCACGTCAAATTCTGCTTGCCAATTTTTGGCCTTGCTCAACATGGCATCCACTTTAGGATTTTTATTGGCTTCTTTGCTCATCTTGCCCCCATTATCTATTTCATTTCAATTGCGGGATCGAGGGCCAACGCACTGTGAGAACAAGAGACTCTTCCTCGGAACGATATGAATGCGGCATATCAGGACCAAACAGTACATAATCGCCCTCTTGACTCAATCTCACCTCTTGCTCGGGAAACAGCAGCACAAATTGCCCACGAATAAGAATATTCAGAGTCTTCACCGGATTTCCCGGCGCCCAAGTCTCACGAGTTTCACCCTTGGCATGGGTAAACCATTTAATTTCTACATCGGAAGTCCGTAATGGATTATCTTCACCCGGCATAAAATGCCCGAAAAACCAACCACGAGTATCTTTTGCAGACAAAACTGCATTGCCATACACTGGCCCCGGCGTATCTTTTTTCATCTCACTGCCTCAATTCATTTAGATTGCAAATACATCTTGTCATACCGATATTCAAAAACGCCACTGGAAACCTGAGACTTCCAGTGGCGTTTGTTATAAATTGCTCAATTATTGTCGAGCCGGATCATTAATTGCCAATTGCGCTGCGAAGGCTCGCTGGTATGCGGGGCGAGCTTCTGCGCGAGCAACATAGGCTGCCAATTTAGGGAACTCTTCCAGCATACCTGATGGCCTCAACCTAAGCAGTACCGACACCATCATCAAGTCACCCGCACTAAATGGGCCATCAAGCCAATCATCACCTCCCAAATGAACAGACAGTTGCTCAAGCCGGTTGCGAATTCGATCGCGAATGAGAGGCAGCCGCTCCTGAGTCCAGGGTTTATCTCCCTCAAGAATCCTGGCGGTAACCAGCTCAAGAATGGGTGGCTCGATAGTGTTGACTGCCGCAAACATCCAGGTAATCGCGCGTGCCCGCGCATTGGTATTGTCCGGCAATAGCCCAGCATGGCGATTGGCAATATGGAAGACAATCGCGCCCGTCTCAAACAGGGCAAGATCACCTTCCTCATATGTGGGAATTTGTCCAAACGGATGAATCGCTAAATGTGCGGGCTCCTTCATCGCGCTGAACGAAACCAGGCGAACCTCGTAAGCCTCACCCACCTCCTCAAGCGCCCAGCGCACACGAGTATCCCGCGCCAACCCCTTACCGCCGTCAGGCGACTTTTCAAATGCCGTAATGGTGATAGTCATTGCAAGACTCCGGTATGAGTTATTGATGGCTAAAGCCGCAACAGTAATGCGAGATGATTAATTAATCTAATGATGTACAACCAATGTGACTGACTAGTTAATTAAATAGACGCTGCAGGGATTGATTTTTTATTGCCGTCGCTTGTTAGGCATATGGATCGTATGTAGTATCGTCATACTCTATAGCTTTTTTTCGATACCTGTCCCGCGCCCCAAGGTCAATTGGATAGCCGAATTTTCCTTCGTTAAAAAAACTCGCGATAGTAATGCATGCGTTTGCGGAGCCTAGCTCTGACGCTTTATATAAAAGATTAAGGCCTTCTTCGGTTGATTTAGGGAAAGATCCGTTTCCCCAAATCAGCTCACAGGCATATATCCACATGCAATGCGCGTCACCTTTTTCGGATAAGTCTTTAAAGATGTGTGATGCTTTAATTTTATCCTGTTTTATATTGTACTCTCCAAGATCATAAAAAATACCGACTTGATAAATTGCCTTCAAGTCTCCCAACTCGGCTGCCTTGAACATTCCCTCAACATATATTTTATCAATTTCTTCTTCAGGAGTTCCCGGCTCGAATAAGCTTGAACTTATTCTTATTGCAGAAGGAATATTCTTTTCTACGAGAGGGGGCAACAAAATACGAAGCTCGTCAAGATTACCATCAAGAAAGAGCTTTTCTATTTTTTCAATTTCACGACTAAAATCATTCATTTGTGTGAGCGCCTAACGCTGAGTTTTTAAAAATTTTCTATGCTACTGCCACTTTTAGTTTTTTAGCAACCACACTTAGATAACAGAATACGATCAAAGCAAAAAAATTGATTCCCACTTGAAAAGGACTAGAAAACTGAAAAAGACTAAGCATAAGATTTCCACCAGCGGACACATTGAAACCTAAGCCTGATTCAGCAAAGGCATAATGAACGGTAAAATTAAACCCTGTGTAGAGAAAATAGCTAAGGCCAGGAGACAAAAGCACTGGAATTTGCATACCCCAAAAAACTCTATTCGCAGATAGAGCTCTAGCGCTACTTGATTTGATAATTTCTATTCCACACCAGATGCCATATAAAAACACCAAAAGTGCAATTCCACCAAAAACATAGCCAGCCATACCAGTGGAAGAACCAATGAAATTCAGAATTGAGGTGATACCAACAAACCCACCACCAATGCTTAAAACACCTATGATTTTTTGTATATATGTTTTCATGTATGCCTTAATTGTTTAACGTTGTTTTCAACCGTAGCTTGTAAGTAGTACATTGCGACAAACGTTGCGCAGCCATTCGCTAAATGTGTCATTTGCAATCTATCGAGTGAAAGCGCGAAGCGCCAAAACGATGTTGAAACACCTGGTTATGCCTTCGACTCCTCGGCAAAGACTTCAAAATATTGATATGCATCGCTTTCAGATGGTATGCCAATAGCTTTATGAACATTAAATTTTGCTCCTTTTTCAACAAACACCTCAAACTCGATAATCAACGGCTTTGAAAGAGCCAACCCTGATTTTTTTGCCAATTCTCGAATTCGATTCCAGTTTGCTTTAAAATGACAGGTTAGCTCACCACAACAATATGTGTAGCCACTCTTAAAGTGCAATTCGGCACTTATACGATTATTCTCATTAGATATTGATTTAACGAAAACCTCGTAATAAAGTGAACCATCATCACCCTTTTTTCCACTAGAAAAATAAGATGCGAAAATGCTTTCAATGATACTTTCTTTAGTTGGCATATTTTCTATTTTAAGCATGCATAGCGCCTAGCTAATGGGAAGCTTTCAAGCTGAGACTTTATGAATTACTTTTTTGCAAAGCAAAATCATAAAAACGCGACTTACAAACTTTTGAGCGCACGAAGTGCGCGGGTTTGAGAAATTTTCTATGCTTTTCTATTTACCTAATTTTGACTTTAGTTTTGCAATAAAAACCTGAAACTCACTAGAAATACAAGATTCAAGATTGCGCTTTTTTAGATTGTTAATTATTTCTACATTGCCGCCTTTATACTGAATGCAATCAAGATCTTGGATTTCCATTGCATTTATAATTCTAACAATTTCTTCTTGCGTACTCGGTTGTTTACAAATGTAGCAGTGCATTCCTTCATATCTAAAAAGATCAGGTGCTACTTCACTTGGCAAGTCGCATGCAATACAGCATCCGTCCTCTACGTAGAAGTCGCCTTTAACATTCTGTGGGTGAGGAGGAAGTTTCTTCATATATTTTACGCATAACGAATGATATACCCCCCCTCTTAACGCCAAGCCCCGCGCTGGCGTAAAGTCATCGGTGTTATCACAGCCACCAGAGGAGCAATGTCATGAATCTTACAACACTCGGTATTGATTTGGCGAAAATTTCATTCAGTCTTGTGGGCATGGTTCAACACGACAAAGTCGTAATGCGCTAAATCCTCAAGCACAATCAGCTAATGCCCTTTATTGCGCAACGCCCAAAATGCATGATAGGAATGTAAGTATGGCGATGCCGAGCACAATTCAGTGCAACCGATGATAAAGAAGTTATACAAGAAGCTCGTCAAGCTGGGTACGCACAAAAAGATTGCACTTACTGTCTTCAAGTGAAAAATGATGGCGATTTTTAATACCATGATGCGGGATAATTGCGAGCTGCAAGTTAACTAAATTTTCGTTGCAGATATTGATCCTCTACAAAAGTAGCTGTTATGAACCGCTTTTAAAGCCAAAGATTTTAGATAAAAAGCCAATAAAACACATGAATACTGAGGCTATGGCTATGTATTTTATAGCTAGCATATCATTTATATAAAATAGATAACCAAAAGAAAAAAAGGCAGCAATAAAATATACAAGCAATTCTTTGGAACGCAGCAGAATGCGAATATAACCAAACCCAATTGCCAACGAAAAAACACTTAACATTACAGCAGCAAAAGCACGAAGTGTATAATTTATGCTTTGAGCTAAGCTTAAGCCTTCAAAATTAATAAGAAACAATATAAGCGCGATAATAATGCCTGGAATCAGCAGGTGATCAATGGGACTTCTTTTCATTCTGTATAGATTCCATGTAACTTTCACTTAGGTACCAATTTACGATAAATACTTTTTCCCTATTTGATAACACCACGGCAAACAGCAGAATTTGAGTTGCGGATATCGACTTTTTACCACAGCTGCTTGTTAGACCTATTTTTCCTTGCGAATGCTCCAGCGTAACCAGCAACCACCGGCATAGCGAATGAAATTACACCATACCAAATTGGATAAGTTTGAAATGTATTTCCCACCAGCCAAGTTGGCAATGCAATAAGAATTACCACCAAACCAATTATAATTCCGAACTTAATCTCTGCACCTGGAGAGTATTTTGTTGCCAAATACGCAGAAATAACCGCACACAAAAATGAAAGAGTTAATGAGAGCAGAAGATAAGTGGAGCTTTCTAATAGTGAGATCTCAATATCAGAAGAATTCATGTCCGCAAAATACATCGTTAATGGAACGCCAGTTCCAACTGTGAGAATTAACGTAAGAAAAACACCAAGTATTATTGTTTTGAATGGTTTTATTTCCATTATTTAGACACCTCCTAGAATGCCTAACAACGTGCTCAACAGCAATTTTTAAGTCGTGGCTTGTGGATTACTTTTGCGCAGCAAACCCACGGGGGCGCCTAGCTAAAGCCGCGACTCACAAACTGTCCAGCGCACGTAGTGCGCGAGTTGCTACGCTTGTTATGCCAGCAACTGCCCAATAACTTTCGACGCAATTTGACTGCCAATAACAGCGAATACAACGCCTACCCATCTATATTTAAAAGTAAAAGCAAGCAACATAGCAATAACACCACCGATTAGAGCTTGAATCCCAAACCCAATCACGCCCTGCCACATCAAAGATGTACCGACCTTATCTTTTGGCAACCACTGAAACAGTTGAATCATAAAAAATGCAAAAGACCACATGTACCCATATATGAATAGAATACATCTTTCTAAAATTTTGCTAGGTTTCGGCACCACTCCTAAATCCGATTTAGGAGTACTATATCTTTTATCTTCAATCATAAGTCACCTTAAAGGTATAACGCTAAGTTCAGCCGCAGTTTGCAAGTTGTAGTTTTGTGGCTTACTTTTGCGCAGCAAACCCACGGGGGCGCCTAGCTAAAACTGCAACTCACAAACTGTCCAGCACACGTAGTGCTGATCCTCCCCCGAAAAAATGGACACCTAGTTTTTTAAGCTAAATATTGTTCATATTCCATCGGAGACATATACCCAAGTCCGGAGTGTAACCT
>JAGKWY010000260.1 GCA_021151625.1 Gammaproteobacteria bacterium
GCTTCAGGCACAAAGCACTTTGTTATTAAAAAATTTTGTTTTTATCAGGACTGCGATTTCTTGGTCTACTGTGATTTTTTGGTCTAAAGGTGCCAACTTATCTCGCGTATTAAAAATAGCTCTCTCTTTAAACAAGAAGCATTCACCAGTAGTACTGATGAATGCTTCCCGGGCATTACTTTTTTAACCTGCACTGTTGCTCGTGCTTAAATTCTCCCACCATCGACAACAAATTCTTGCGAGGTGATCATGGCAGAATCGTCAGCGGCCAAAAACAACGCAAGGCTGGCAACATCCGGTGCCCCCAGGCGCTTTTTCAAGCATACGCGCTTCATCAATTCTGCTTCTTCTTCCGGTGTCAGCCATTTTTCCAATTGCTTGGGTGTTGCGACCCAGCCCGGCAAAATAGAATTCACGCGAATATTGTCTGCACCGTAATCCGTCGCCAGGGCTTTGGAAATTCCCAGTATGCCGGCCTTGGCGGTGATATAACTGGCCAGATTGGGTGGACCAAACTGCACATTGATGGAACTGATATTGATGATCGAGCCACCACCCAGTTTTGCCATCATCGGCTGCACGGTTTGTGCGGCAAAAAATGCCGGGTGCAAATTAATCGCCAGACCGCGATACCAATTTTCTTCGGTCATGGTGCGCGTGTCATAACGCTGGTCATTCGCCGCATTATTTACCAGCACACTGATCTCACCCAGATCTGCAGCCGCTTTATCAATGCTTTGCTTGAGCGCTGCTATATCACTAACATCGCAGGCGGAAAACCATGGCCGCGCCAGACCTTTTTGTACCAACTCATCGCAAAGCGCCTGAGCGCCAGCAACATCTATATCGACAAAGGCCACCTTTGCATCCTGGGAGGCAAATGCCTCAACCAGCGCGGCACCAATACCAGTGGCTCCGCCAGTAATAAACACCGCACGCCCCTGCAGGCTGGCGTAGCGGGTGTATCCTTGATGGCTTGAATAACTTTGCATGTTCAATTCTCTCCGG
>JAGKWY010000081.1 GCA_021151625.1 Gammaproteobacteria bacterium
AAACCCCGATTGCAGGAGGGGGCAATCAGGGTTTTTACAGGATGACAGACCAACCTTGGCGGTATACGGGCTCGATTCCATTGTACTCCTTGCTATTGCCACATCCAGCAGCAATCTCCTATGGTTGTCATTATTGATGAATAAGACGTCAGGCAACAGTGGCCAATTTCGGCAAGTTTTGTAGGAAATGTCTCACAAAGATGTGCGCCAAAAGCCCTGCAGATTTATAGCGTCAGGTTTATAATCCGCGCCCAATCACCGCCACGAGATTGCATCCATGCCGCCCAAGAAAAAAAGTATCGATTTTGAGCAATCGCTCAGCACCCTGGAAAGCCTGGTAAATCGTATGGAACAGGGCGACATGACACTTGAAGAGTCCTTGCAATCCTTTGAAGCAGGAATAGCGCTAACGCGCGAATGCCAAGCCCGGTTAGCGGCAGCCGAACAGCAAGTTAATAAATTGATCGAGAATCAGGGTAATATCACCCTGCAGGCCTTTGACGCGGAAACAGGCGATAACGAATGACCGAAAACTTTAGTCAGTTTGCCCTTTCCTGCCGCCAACGTGTTGATAGTGCATTAGATCACTATCTTCCTGAGCAAAGCGACCCAACCCAATTGCTCACAGCTATGCGTTATAGCCTGTTTAATGGCGGCAAACGTGTGCGCCCAATACTGGCCTATGCTGCAGCCCTGGCCATTAACCCGAAAGTTGATCTTGCGGAGATAGACCCTATTGCCTGCTCATTGGAGTGCCTGCACTCCTATAGCTTGGTCCATGACGACTTGCCAGCGATGGACGATGATGACCTGCGCCGCGGCAAACCCACCTGCCACATAGCATTTAATGAGGCCACCGCAATTTTGGCCGGAGATGGCTTGCAAACACTGGCATTTGAGCTGCTTCTGGATGCAAAAGCACCTGCAGAGCTTAAATTACAATTGGTTCGTCAGTTGGCAAATGCCTCCGGCGCCAAAGGGATGGTATTGGGCCAAGCTATAGATCTGGCCGCTGTCGACAAGCAGTTGAACCTGTTCGAATTGGAAACCATGCACAGATACAAAACCGGTGCACTTATCCGTGCCAGTGTTGCCATGGGCGCCATAGCCGCAGGGGCAAGCAACGAACAATTAAACACATTGGATGGCTATGCCGCTGCCATAGGACTCGCTTTTCAAGTACAAGATGACATTCTTGATGTAACTGCGGATACGGCAACGCTTGGCAAACAACAGGGGGCGGATATCGCCCGCAATAAACCCACCTATGTCTCACTGCTGGGGCTGGAAACTGCCCAGACCAAAGCGACCGAACTGCACCGGCAAGCACTTGCAGCGCTGGATATATTTGCTGAACAAGCGTCATACCTGCGCCAACTGGCAGACTACATAATCCAACGAGCAAGCTAGCCAAGCTCTGAACAAGCTGCCTACAATGGCGAACTTGCAGAATCTGCCCCAGAACTATAACCAGATCGATAACACTGAATGCATAACGAAATCCCCACTAGCCGCCCGCTGACTCCACTGCTGGACAGCATCGATAGCCCTGCTGACCTGCGCCAACTCAGCGAAAAACAACTGCCCGAGTTGGCAGAGGAGCTGCGTGCCTTTTTGCTGTACAGCGTCGGCCAAACCGGTGGACATTTTGGTGCCGGCCTTGGCGTGGTGGAATTAACCATTGCCCTGCATTACGTTTATCAGACCCCCGATGATCGACTGGTGTGGGATGTCGGCCACCAAACCTATCCCCATAAAATCCTGACCTCACGCCGCGAGCGTTTGGGCAGTATCCGCCAGGGCGGCGGCCTATCTGGTTTCCCCAAGCGCGAAGAAAGCGAATACGACACCTTTGGGGTAGGCCATTCCAGTACCTCCATCAGTGCAGCCCAAGGCATGGCTATAGGTGCCCGAATGGCTGGCGTGGAACGCAAGGTAGCCGCAATTATTGGCGATGGTGCCATGACTGCGGGAATGGCGTTCGAGGCACTGAACCACGCCGCCCATACCGAAACCGATATGCTAGTCATACTCAATGACAACAATATGTCGATTTCACCCAATGTCGGTGGACTCTCAACGTACCTATCCAAAATATGGGCGAGCAAGTTTTACAACTCTTTGCGCGAAGGCAGTAAGCAAGTGCTAGGGAAAATCCCTCCTGCCTGGGAATTTGCGCGGCGCACAGAAGAACATTTCAAGGGATTTATGTCCCCGGGAACTCTGTTCGAAGAAATGGGATTTAACTATGTGGGCCCGATCAATGGCCACGACCTGAGCGACCTAATCCGCTGCCTGCGCAGCCTGCGCGAGATTAAGGGCCCCAAATTACTCCATATCATTACCCAGAAAGGCAAGGGCTTCGAGCCTGCAGAGCTGGATCCTGTGGGCTATCACGCGCTCAATAAAATTGAGCCCAAAAAAGCAGCGATAGGCGCGGTAAACGCTCAGAAAAAACCCAAATATCAGGAAGTCTTTGGCCAATGGTTATGCGACATGGCTCAGCAAGACAGCAAACTAATCGGCATTACACCTGCAATGTGCGAAGGCTCGGGAATGGTTGAATTTGCCAGCAAATATCCAGAGCGATTTTATGATGTTGCTATCGCCGAACAGCATGCAGTCACCCTTGCGGCAGGCATGGCTTGTGAAGGCCAAAAACCGGTTGTCGCGATTTATTCAACCTTTTTACAACGCGCCTACGACCAGCTTGTACATGACGTAGCCCTGCAAAACCTGGATGTTACCTTTGCGATAGACCGCGCTGGCCTGGTTGGGGAAGACGGCCCAACCCATGCAGGCAGCTTCGATATTAGCTACCTGCGCTGTATCCCCAACATGGTTATCGCCGCACCCAGCGACGAAAACGAGTGCCGTCAATTGCTCTACACCGCTTACCAGCACCAGGGGCCTGCTGCAGTCCGCTACCCTCGCGGTATAGGGACTGGCGCAGCCATCAATCCAACAATGAGCGCTATACCTATTGGCAAAGGGTTAATTAAACGCGAGGGAAAAGGGGTTGCACTATTGTGCTTCGGCACTCTCCTTGCGAATGCCCAGGTAGTTGCCGACAGCTTCAACGCCAGCCTGTGCGACATGCGCTTTGTTAAACCTCTGGATACCGAGCTAATTGAAAAAATGGCCGCAAGCCATGATTTGCTTGTGACACTGGAGGAAAACACTATTGCAGGTGGTGCTGGCAGCGCGGTAACTGAATATCTGCAATCAATAGGTTTGACAGTGCCAGTATTGCAACTGGGATTTGCCGATGAGTTTGTCGATCACGACAGCCAAAAGCAGCAGCTTGCCACACAAGGCCTGGACCCAGTGTCGATTGAAGCAAGTATCCGCACACGCTTGGTTCAACTGCAGTCACTCAAACCGCTAGCCGCAAGTTAGGCATATACCGATACCACTCAAAACGAATAAACAGCAACGAAATAACTCGAGCTGTTTATTCGGCACGAGCCAAAACTCGCATCGATTACTGCTTATTTGATTTTCGGATTTGTTTGAATTTAACAGAGGGGAAACACAGGAAAGGAAGGTGGAAACTCAAGTCCTTTTGAGCTCACTAAACCACTCACTCATATCATGGTCATGCGAGAGTATTTATACACCCGGTCATTTAAAAAACCCAACCAACCGCACCACAAATGCGAACCAGTTCCTATATTTGTCGCATAATGTATCAACTTATTACATCAGATTACATCTTGTCGCCTCAAATTGTGGCTGTAAAAAAACAAAAAGCGCCCTTAATGGCGCTTTTGTTTTTCGAACCTGAACTCTTAGTGTGCAAAGCGTTTGCGCAACAAAAACAACAGGCCAAACGCAAAGATTAAGAACAACGGAAAGAGCACAAGGTTTTGCAGCGTCGCCTGACCTGCGGCCAACTCAACCGCTTCTGCGGCAACGCCTTGGGCCGCTGCTTCAACTTTGGCATTGTCCAGCCAGCTGCCAATTACGGGGCTCCACATACTCACCCCAAACATGCCAGCGCCACCAATCAGTGACATACCCAGCGCCCCGGTTTTTGGAAGGTATTCGCCGACAAAACCAATCATAGTTGGCCAGAAGTACATAACACCCAACGCAAACACAACTGCCGCCAGATAAACCATTCCGCCAGAGGCAATGCTCATCAAGTAAATCCCCAGAGTTGCAATCACAGCGGAAACCAGCAAAACACCCGTTGGATTCAGGGCCTCAATCACCGGCCCTGCAAAATAACGACCCACTGCCATGAGGCCAGTCACCATCGCCAGGATCAACATTGGATGTGCACCAGACTCACCAAGAATTCGCTCAACCCATTGCTGAGTTCCCAACTCAGTGGTAGCTGTCAGCGTCATACAAAATGCGATGAATAAAAATAATGGCGAGATTAATGCGCGAATATTGGTTGATGTGGAAGTTTCAGAATTGACCACTGCCGGAAATGCCTGACCGAAAATCATCGCGCCGTAAATAAAGGTCGGCACAATCATAATGGCAATTTGTAATTGCCAACCCAAGCCCAGTTTAGTCATCAGTGCCGACACCAGTGAGCCAATCACAATGCCACCGGGGAACCACACATGGAATTTATTCAGCATGGCCGTTTTGCGCGTGTGGTAAATATCAGCGATCAGAGGGTTACACGCAGCCTCTACCGAACCATTAGCAAAGCCGATAAAGAAGCTGGACAGCAGCAGCGACCAAAATCCACCCGCCGTAATCGTGAGAAACAAACCCAATAAATGGCAGACAAATGCCAGATACATAAGCGTGCGCGCGCCCACAAGATTATAAATAAGCCCGCCGAACATCATGGCTACCGGAAAACCTAAAAATGCCATGCCGTTGATCCAGCCGAGCTGGGTGTTAGTGAAATTAAATTGCGCACTTAATTGATTGAGTATGCCCGCACGTATCGCGAAGGTCATTGCCGTCACAATCAGTGCAATACAACAGGCGGTAAACAAGCGCTGAGGATTAATCGTCGCAGAGGATGTGGTCATAATGATGAAACCTTTTGTTATTGTTAATAAAAATTTAAACCAGCGGCGTCCAGACGCCATCGCGCTGACTTGAGGTTAGCACAGCATTAATAAAGCGCATTCCCTCTACACCAGTATCGATATTGGGAACCCAATGTTGTAAAAAATGTGTTTCGCCTTGCTGGCGTGCCACCAGAATATCAGCGATATCTTTATACAAATTGGCAAAGCCTTCGAGATAACCTTCGGGATGACCGCCTGGTGTGCGCATGCCACGCGCCGCAATTTCGCTGCCGATGTCGCCGCGACGAGTAATACGTTGGCGCGGTTTATTTAATTCAGCAAACCACAATTCGTTGGGGTTTTCCTGTGCCCATTCAATACCCGCTTTATCGCCGAAGATACGAATGCGCAAACCATTTTCGCAGCCGGGTGCCACCTGGCTGCTCCACAGCATACCCTTGGCGCCGCCATCAAAACGCAACAACGCATGCACATTGTCATCCACCAAACGGCCATCAACAAAGCTGGTGAGATCCGCACTCACTGCACTGAGTTTTTGCTGGGTAATAAAACGGGCAAGCTGGAATGCGTGGGTGCCAATATCACCCAGGCAACCTGCTGCACCGGAGCGCGCAGGGTCAGTGCGCCAGGAAGCTTGCTTGTTGTCATCTGCCGCCGCTTCGGTCAACCACTCTTGCGGATATTCCACTTGCACAACGCGCACTTTTCCAAGCTTACCTTGCTCAACCAATTCGCGCGCATAGCGCACTAATGGATAAGCCGAATAGTTATGAGTGAGCGCAAAAAAGCAGCCGCTTTTTTTCACGATTTGCTCCAGCTCCAGCGCCTCTTCCAGGGTGCGCGTTACCGGTTTATCGCAAATCACATCCACACCGGCTTCCAAACAAGCCTTGGCAACGGGGAAGTGCATATGGTTGGGGGTAACGATGACTACGGCTTGAATTCCATCGGCGCGTGTTTTTTCCACGCGCAACATTTCTTCAAAGGAGGTGTAAGCGCGATCGGCAGCAATATGCAAATCTGCAGCGGATAATTTTGCATTTTCCGGATTGGATGAAAGCGCACCGGCAACCAATTCAAAGCGATCATCCATACGCGCGGCTATGCGATGCACTGCACCGATGAAAGCACCGCGACCACCACCGACCATGGCATAACGAATTCTTGGTATTGTCATAATCTTATTTCCTGAAGCTGGGAGCTAGCAATTAAAGGCCGAGAATGCGGCGATTTTTGGTTTCATCGATTCCGCTTTTCGCAAAATCATCAAACGCGCGCTCGGTCACTTTAATAATGTGCTGTTGAATAAAGGGTGCACCTTCGGCAGCGCCCACCTCGGGATGCTTCAGGCAGCATTCCCATTCCAATACTGCCCAACCTTCGTAGTTGTAAGCGGCGAACTTGGAAAAAATTTGTTTGAAATCTACCTGACCATCACCGAGTGAGCGAAAACGCCCGGCGCGATCCACCCAGCTTTCATAGCCGCCGTACACACCTTGTTGTGCACTTGGATTAAACTCCGCGTCTTTCACATGGAACATTTTGATGCGCGCGTGATAGCGATCAATAAACGCAAGGTAATCGAGTTGTTGCAATACAAAATGCGACGGATCAAACAAAATATTTGCGCGCGGATGATTATCTACCGCTTTCAAAAAGCGCTCGAAAGTAGCGCCATCGTGCAGATCTTCCCCCGGATGGATTTCGTAGCAAACATCCACACCCGCCTCATCAAATGCATCCAGAATTGGCTTCCAGCGTTTTGCCAGTTCGGCAAAACCATTTTCCACCAAGCCGGCGGGACGCTGTGGCCAAGGGTAGAGGAATGGCCACAAGAGCGCGCCAGAAAAAGTAGCGTGCGCTTTCAAGCCAAGATTTTTGCTCGCTTTGGCTGCCAGCATTAATTGTTCAACCGCCCAGGCCTGACGCGCGCTGGGATTGCCGCGCACAGATTCAGGGGCAAAACCATCAAACATTTCATCGTAGGCCGGGTGTACAGCCACTAATTGCCCCTGCAAGTGCGTCGATAATTCCGTTGCCACCAGGCCATGTTTAGCGAGGGTTGCCTGAAAATTTTTGCAATAATCCAGATTGTTGGCTGCCTGCTCCAAATCAAATACGCGCTTGTCCCAGGTGGGAATCTGTACCCCTTTAAAACCCAGGCTGGCCACCCAGGCAGCAATATTCTCCAGATTGTTAAAGGGTGCGGTATCGCCCAAAAATTGGGCAAGGAAAATGGCAGGGCCCTTAAGGGTTTTCATAGGTATCTCCGGCAGTGGTTGGATGCCTGGCATCCTTAATTATTAACGGCTATTAGTTATTAACAGCTATTTTATGAAGGTGATTATCGCGGCTCCAGCACAGGAACCGCTGAGAAAATCTGATTTATTCATCCGCGCAAAACTCTATTCCATGTCGTTACAGGGCGCGACACGGGAAACAGTTATTTACACTTCTTATAATCCCCAAGCACTCCAACAAGGCCTGCTGGCTGCCAGTCAAGCGGGCTTGCACAGGCACAGCAACCCGCGCAGCAGCAGGATTAACACAGTGATTGCAAACACCACAGGGCTGTGCACTTTGCTCACCAAAATACTGCATTAACTGCTGACTCAAACAGGCAGGATTATTGGCAAACTCCAATACGCGGGTGATGCGTTTAATATCGCGCGCCTCACGCCCGGCAAATAATTGCTCCAGGTAATCGCACAAGGATTGTAATTCTGCTGCTGAATTTATGTGCTGATTATTTCTATAAGCCTGGCGCAAATTGGCGACCGATAATTCAATCCAGTTTTTTTCCGCCAGATAATCCAGTGCTTTCTGGATGCGCTCTTTAGGCTCCGCCAACTGTGCGGCAATAGTCACTATATCCAAGGTCAACCACTTCTTGCCCATGCGTCCGGCGGAAAAAACCTGCTGCAAAAATTGCACGCGCGCCGCATCGAACTGCGCAAGGATAGCTTCACGCGACTGGATAAACTGAACCTTATATTCGCTGTAAAAAGGTGTCAGCGCGTTAATCACGCCGCGCAATTCCAAATAGGTGAGCGCCGTGTTTAATACCAGCGGACGCAAATCAAAACGCTGTGACAATTCATAGTTGGATATATCAAACTGTTCACCTTGTGATAATAAATATTGCACCAATTCCTGCAAACCTTCGCGCGCCGGCGTATCGCCATAACTGAAATTTTCCAGCACCCGAATATCTTCACCCGCAGCCAATAATTCACACACAGAGGAATTACCATCGCGCCCGGCACGACCAATCTCCTGTACATAATTTTCAATCGACTTGGGCAAATTATAATGATAGACAGTGCGGATATTGCTTTTATCGATTCCCATACCAAACGCAATAGTGGCCACAACAATGGCAACTTCACCGCTCATAAACGCATTCTGGATTTGATCGCGCTCATCGTCTTTTAAACCAGCGTGATAAAAAACAGCGTTCAAACCGGAATCACTTATCGCTTGCGCAATTTCTTCTGCCGTTTTTTGCAAGGTGACATAAATAATAGTGGCGGCAGTGCGCGGTTGTTGCAGCAAACGCTGCAGTAATATTTTTTTGCGCTCATCCGCCGCACAGGGCGTTACGCGCAACTGCAAATTGGGTCGCGCAAAACTGGTTTGTATATAATGCTGCGGTTGAATGGAAAATTGCCGGCAAATATCGGCTGCTACTTCAGGCGTTGCCGTTGCGGTTAACGCCAAGACCCGCTCCACGCGCAATTTCCTGGCGAGGTCGGCAAGCAACAAATAATCCGGGCGAAAGTTATGGCCCCACTCGGAAATACAATGCGCTTCATCAATTGCCAACAAACTGATATTGGTACGCGCCAGGCGCTGCACGAAACGCTCATTCTTCAAACGCTCGGGCGATACATACAATAATTTCAGGCGCCGCTCGTAGAGCCCATCATAAATTGCCTGGGTCGCCGCTTTATCCAGCGAAGAGTCCAGGCGCGCCGCTGGAATACCCAACGCTTGCAGCGCATCTACCTGATCTTTCATCAACGCAATCAACGGTGAAACCACCAGCGTTAAACCATCCAGCAACAGCGCTGGCAATTGATAGCAAAGGCTTTTACCGCCACCGGTAGGAAATACCGCCAATGCCGACTGACCTTGCAACAAAGCATTGATCACCGCCTCCTGCCCTGGACGAAATGCCGGTAATTTAAATGACTCGTGTAAAACCTGTAAGGCAGAAGACATAGTGCGCGACCCATCGCGGGGCAAAGATGTTTCCAAGATACCAACTGACATCGTCCGTGACTCCATTTATCTGTGCGTTAAAAAATTAAGGTAATTGTGAACCCGGCAACAGTCGATGCAGGGCTGGTAGAAAAATACCAGTTTTGCATTCAAAAATACATTTTCTACTTGCTTCAACTTGGCAGAATAATTTCAGGGAGCAGGGTTCACTGGAAATCGCCGGCGCGATTCACCAACAAAAAAATCCGCCACTAACTGCAAGGCCCACAGGGACATAGATAAATTCACACAATAACAGCGAGGTCATTATGATCAACCCTCAATACACACGCCGCCTGAAACGGCTGATAGTTTTTGTTATCGCCAGTTGCAGCAGTTTTTTTTGCTTGAATGTCCAGGCAGTCAATTGCAGTAATTTAAGCGAATGGAACAGTGCTACAGCCTACAGCGGTGGTGCACAGGTAAAACAATCCGGCAAAGCCTATAAAGCCAACTGGTGGTCGCAAGGCCACAGTCCGGCAAGTTATTCCGGCCAATGGCAGGAGTGGACCCTGCTCGGCAGTTGCGATGGCACTACTGCATCTTCAGTAAAAAGTTCGAGCAGTAAACCGGCGTCATCATCAAGCAAATCCAGTGTTAAATCCTCGGCAGCATCCAGTAAGGCCAGTTCATCTGCTGCCGGGAATGACTGTGGTGCGGCCTGGTATCGCGCCAACCTGACCAATTATGAATCCTACCCGGCACCAGGCAGTGACGAGTGCGTAATTTATAACGGCTGTATGTGGAGCGGTTATTTCTACGGCATCTCCGGCAAACAACCAGAGTCCTGGGTAATGGCCAACAATATTGCCGCCGTGCATTTAAAAGATTGGAGCTGGCTGGGCAATAAAACCCTGAACCTGCGCCAGGGCAGCAAACGCATTACGGTAAAAGCCTATGATGCCTGTTCCGATTCCGATTGCGATGGCTGCTGTACCGCTAACCTCGCTGGCGATGGATATTTAATTGATTTGGAAAAATACACCATGCAACGCTTTGGTTCCGGCTCGGGCATAGTCGAGTTCCAGGTTTGTAACTAGTCCGGCAATTTCTCCTGGACTTTTGGGCCGCACTGCGGCCCGTTTTTATTGCGCTGTTGATTAGGTTTTATTTCAGGTAACTGCGTTTGAATTCGCGCGGTGTACAATTTTTTAATTGCATAAAGCGACGATTAAAATTGGAAAGATTATTAAAGCCACAGCGATAACTGATATTCGCGACCGGCATATCGGTAGTTAACAATAACGAACAAGCGCGACCAATGCGCAGCTGATTAACAAACTCGGTAAAAGTTTGTTCAGTACGCTGCTTAAAAAAACGATGGAAATGATTGGTGCTCATGTGCGCGAGACTCGCCATAGTTTCCGCACTCAGGTCTTCCGTGTAATGCTGGTGAATATAGGCAATCACCTTATCAATTTTTTCCGTAGAAGAATCAGGAAAGCTGGCCGGTGTGTAGCCCTCGCTGGAAATTGGGCGCGCGCTTTCATCGGTACACATTAATTGCAAAATTTCCAGCAACCACAACAAGCGTTGCATAGGTGTAGCGTTCGCCATAGTTTCAAAGCGGGCGCGGCAGGCCTGTGCAGTTGCCACAGAAAATTCCACACCGCGTTTACTTTTTTGCAGTAGATCGCCGAGCGGTTTTAATTCCGGCATTTGCGCCATGGATTCAATCCAGGCGGTCGGCAATTGCGCTACATAGGTGAGATGCTGGCCCGGCTCAAGCAGGGATTGAGAGTGCCAGGTGTGCGGCAATTTTGGCCCAAGCAATACCAAATCCAGATCGCAGTAGGAGTGAATATTATCGCCAATATAGCGCTGCCCTTCGCTATTGAGCGTCAGGCAAATTTCATATTCCGGGTGATAGTGCCAATTGAAAGGAATTTCATCGAGCGCATACAGCCAATAGCGCCAGGAACAGTTTTCCGTGGGCAAGACTTTTTCATACATGGGTTTCATGGCAGCACTCCATTACATAACTTGCAGAAACAAGTTGTGTAAATGTGGTTATTAATATTTGAAGTTCGCCAAAGCTGCCAGGTTATATTTAGTCTTATTGGCTAACACCTATAGAAACAGAAAAAACGACAGGTGACAAGAAAAAATGTGGGGCGGCACAAAAGTGGAAAGCGACAATAAAAAACCCCGCAGTTGCGGGGGTTTTTATAACACTTTATCCAATTAAGGCAATGCGGATTAACGTAAGCGTTTCACCAACTCCACGCGGCGATTTTTTTGCTTGCCCCCATCGCTGGTGTTATTACTTGCAGGTGCGTAAGGGCCAACACCCTGCGCCTGCAAACGGGCAGCAGCGATTTGATAATCCTTCACCAGCGCAGCTACCACCGAATCCGCACGTTGTTTGGACAGAGTTACGTTAGCAGCACCATCACCGGTATCATCGGTATGACCCACAACATATAACAGCAAATCGCTATTGCGCTTTAACAGGTCGGCAATCGCATCCAGGGTCGGCTTGGATTCGGCTTTAATATCGGCCTTGCCCGTATCAAAATAAATTCCGTAAATTAGCGCCTTGCCATCGGCATCAATTTGCTGCTTCAGTTGATCGGCATTAACGGTCACCAAACCGGTTTGCACCACTTTTTCTTCCAGAATAATTTGTTGCAATCCCACTTCATCTTCGTGGCCACCAATAAATATCGCAGCGAATACATTGCCAGCTGGCAAAGTTTTTTTGGCTAGCAGGTAGTAGGGTTTGCGATACCAATTGTAAACACTCTTATCAACCGAAACCTCGCCGCCCAGATCGCTCGCCTGTTTGTCAGTGCCACACTGATCCAATTCGCATTGTGAAATAAAAGCGAACCCGGCATTGAGCAATGCCGCTTTATAGTTTTCATAGATTTTCAGCGTGGAAACATTTTGGATTTCATAGGTATGCCGGGCAAGATCACCCGTTAACTTCAGCGGAGTTCTATCAGCTGCATTGCGCGCAACGGGAATAGTGATAGTTTCGGTATCAACTTTTTTATGCGTGCGCAGTTTTGCACCCGGGTAGCGCGGCAACATAGAATGATCTTTTTCTTTGTCTTCTGCGGATAAGGGTTCAACCGAGGTTGGTGCAGCAGATTTGTTCGCATAGGTTTCATCAACCTTGATCAAACCAGTTTCCAGTGGCTCGGTTTCAATAATAACTTGCTGCAAGCTAACCAGATCCTCATGGGAACCGACAAACCAGGCAACCAGAATTTTTCCTCTGGGGGAGTCTTTTTCACCTACCCAATAATAGGGTTTGCGATATTCGTTATAGACACTGCCGCGCACGGCAATCAGCGTGCCCAATTCACTCGCCTGCTTTTCATCGCCGCAAGCTTCCAGCGCACAGGAAAACATTTCTTTAAACCCAAGCTGTTTGGCTGCTGCCAGGTAATTCTCATAGACTTTCAGTGAGGAGACGTTTTCTATTTCGTAGTTATGCCAATACACATCGCCAATAGTATCCAGCTTGCTATATACCGGGTCGTTTTTGGTCACATCAACAATGGATGTCGGCAATGAAAATTTTTCATAGTCATACATTTGTGCCTGCTCAAGTTCCGCCTTGGGATAGGCAGCAAACAGCGGGTGATCATCCTCAAAATCCGCAAGCGCGGCGGCGCTTAGCAAACTAATGCCCAGCCCAGTTGCGATAAGTGTACGATTGAACATAACGACTCCTTGATATTGTTGTAATTGCCAATAAAGACTGGCGCACGAGGTTGAGTGGCAGTTGATAAAGCCAAACCGATGAAGCGAAAAGGCTACGCAATAAATACTGAATTTTGTATGAATAGCATCCGGGCGCTATCAAACAATAGCAACTTTGCAAACTGGTTCAACTTTTCCAAGAGCAACCCCGTTACACCCGTTATTTTTTTGCCCGCTAAAAACAAAAAAACCACGCCTGAGCGTGGTTTTTCTGTGCAAGAAACCTAGAACTTACTTCTTAACACCTTCGACTTCGAGTTCCAGCTTAACGGTTTGTGAAGCCGGGCCCAGATCCATTTTAATATTGAAGTCTTTCAGCTTGATTTCGGTTTCACCGGAAAAACCCGCGCGGTAACCACCCCATGGGTCTTTACCTTCACCCACTTTTTCCACTTCGATAGTCACGCTTTTGGTCACACCGTTCAGGGTCAGGTCGCCGATAATATCGAATTCATCTTTATCATCTGCATCCACTTTTACCGACTTGCTGACAAAAGTTGCCTTGGGGAATTTTTCCACATTGAGGAAGTCACCACTGCGCAAATGCTTATCGCGCTCGGCGTGGTTGGAGTTAATGCTAGAGGTATCAATAGTCACCGTAATGGTGCTGGCTTCTGGCTTGGCTGGGTCGTAGGTAAATTCACCATCGAATTTATCGAAGCGGCCAGTCAAAACACTGTAACCCAGGTGTTTGATGGAAAAATTAATCGACGCGTGCGCACCTTTAGTGTCTATCGCATAGGTATCAGCCAATGCAGGTAATGCCACCACACCAATACTACTAACTGCCAGGGCAAGAAGGGATTTTTTTAACATGGAGAATCTCCTTTGGGGTTGATCGTTCACAGGGTTTACTTTTTACAGAATTAATTTTTCACCGAACTAACTTTTCACAGAGATAATGAGTACATTTTTAGAACGGACAAATTACACATCGGATTTTTTAACGGGTTTCAGCATGCGCACCAGGGTTTTATCGCGCATCACAAAATGATGCATGAATGCGCCCAGCATATGGACAACTACCAGCGCAATAATTCCCCAGGCAAAATATTCGTGCAGTTCGCCAGCGAGATCTACATTGCCTGCGCTAAGTTCAACCAGTACCGGAAATTTAATCAGGTTAAACATACTGGCCGGCTGACCTTCCGCCGTGGTAATTAAATAGCCGCTGATTATCACCACAAAAATAAAAAGATAGAGCGCGAGTTTTACTAATTTGGCCGCTTTTTGTTGCACGGGTTTGGCCGGCAAATCCACCGGGGTCGGATTAATAATTCGCCAGACAATACGCAATAGCATTAACAACAAAACCACCAAACCAAGGCTGACATGCAACTCTGGCCCTTTGTGATACCAGTCGTCGTAATAGGTCAGATCGACCATGTAAACACCGAGCCCGAATAAAAATAAAATCAATAGCGCGCTGATCCAATGAATCGCAATGGCAACTGCACCATAACCCTGGGGTGAATCTTTTAGCATACTGGCCTCTATTGGTTTTATTGGATAACACGGCAATGGCAAGAAGATAACAGCAGACACCAAAAATTACAGTATCGAAAAATTTTAGCGGGTTGAGCGCAAATTGCCCGAAGCGCAAATGTAAAGACAGCTTTACACAAGCAACCTCAGGTATTTCAAGCAGTTATCACAATTTGATGCGACACACACGGAGAGGGAGACAAAGGATTGATCAGTTTTTTCGTTGTTTATGATTCAATTTTCAAGGACTGTTTTAGCCAATATGTGCGGCATTTAACTTTATGTGTTGTTAAGGCTATGCAGGATTAACTCTGTGCAGTTGTTAACTCTGCGTAGTTGTTACCACTGGGCGCTTATGACCCTGTTCATCAATCGCCACATAAACATACTCGCCTTCAGTGACCTGGCTAATGTGATGGGTGAGAAAGTCTTTAATCCAGACTTCCACCTTCACGCGAATGGAGGTCCTGCCAATACGCAGGGTGCTGGTGTAACAACTAATCACCGTACCGACCGGCACCGGCCGAATAAATACCATACTCCCCACCGCTACCGTAGTAACCCGCCCCAGCGACACTTCATTCGCATGGATAGCCCCCGCAATATCCATCTGCGCCATCAACCAACCACCGAAAATATCCCCAAACGGATTGGTATCCGCCGGCATGGTGATAGTTTGCAGAGTCAATGTGCCTGTGGGTGTGGTGTTGGGTGATTGCATGTAAATATTCTCCAGCGAAGTATCGAGTCAGTATAGCTCTCGATTGTGACGGCCAATCAATATATAGCTGGATGTATTTGCATGGACTGGACTTAAATGACCAGCCTGCTGGCCGTGACTGACCAGCGAAACCGGAAAAGTGTTACCAGTGTGCTGGTGAGATTGACCAGTTTTCTAACAGACGTAAAAAAGCCTGGCATTACTCCAAGCTTAAAGTTTTATGAAAATATTGCTATCTCATTTTAAGAGTCTATTAACTTCTGAAGCTCATCCCAAACAACAAAATCAATTCTATTTCTCCAAACTCCTGAAACAACCTCTTTAAAGTTACTATGACTGCCGCAATATTTTTTAACTAAATTAATCACCTCAGCCCCATGATAAACCAACAGATCCTCCAATGGCCCTGCTGCCAAGTTATCCATAACTATCTCTTTATCAGAGTTATTCTCAAAAATCTCAGTTATTACACTCCAAGCTTCATCTACATTTTTTTTACATAACTCATCAAGAATAATAGTTGCATCAAAATACAGATCTTGATCAGAACCAGTTTCAATTCCTTTGTTTATATCAAGAACATGATGAACCCATTGCTCAGCTAATTTCATAAATATCCCCATTTAACGCGCAGCTGGCATATTTGGAAATGGGGCTGTAGATATGTCTCTGTCAGTTGGGTAGACATAACAGCCTTTTGCATCAGCTTGCGCAATCAATTTTTGTAATTGCTTTTGCTTGTCTTGAAAACGTTGCTGGTGCCCAAGCCAAGAGCCTCTACGCTTTCCAAGTGCCGCTTTATCATAGGCAAGATTAAAAAGATCATGCTCATCCCGCAATGCTTCTATATACCTAACCCTCAACTCAGAAGCCACTGATTGGATATTAGTCTCTATTGTTGGGCATTCGCAATCAGGCCCCGCCCCAGATCCAGCTGAAGATCCCGCTGAATCATTTGGGGATGCAGGATCGTAAGGAGCAGCCGGATCAAAAAGATCATCAACTCCACCATTATTTGGAGTTGCCCCAGGAATAATTATAGGAATTCCTGGGACAGGAATTGTTTTACTTAATCCGTAAACGTCGCCGTAAAGTAGAGGATTCCCACCCACATACGCATAAGTATTAATCCCACCACCTAACCCAATCGGATCAGATTCAATGTATCTTCCGATACTCGGATCATAATCCCGAAAGTAGTTGTAATACAGATTCGTTTCCGGATCGAGATATTGGCCGGGGAAGCGGCTGAATATTTCAATGCTGTTGGATTGGTTGGCAGCGAGTTTACCGAAGGGGTCGTAGTTGCCCATCCACACAACTTGTTGGCTTTGGTTGGTGATCACTTGTGGTGTATTCAAATGATCATTGTGGATGTAATAGAGCGATGTCGTAGTTGTTGTGACTGGTGTAACAGCAGCTATATCGATTTTGTCGATGTTGGGACCGCTGACACCAGTGGTGTGCAAACTGATGCTGTGCTGGCCTGCAGGCAAAGTCACCGTAACCGTTTTGGTTTTCCAGGTAGTCCACGCGGGGCTGCCAACAAAATTCACTGTCGCTAATGTATTGCCATCGACTTTTAATAACAGCGGGCGATCTGCCCCCACCAAACCATAACGCAAGGTCAGGTTGTAACTGGTCGTGGCAGGAATAGTTACTGACCAACTTGCACTGCCTTCGCCGACATAATCAACAAATCCACTGCCGGTGTAACCTGCACTGGTGTTTGTCACAACATGAGTCCCCTGAAAACTAACCCCGGTTTCATCCAGCACTTGCGCAGCAATGGTTTGCCCCAGGACAGTATTCACCAATGCAATTTGCTGGTTGCCCCAGTAAATATATTCACGCAGGGTTGTACCTGTTCCATCGACCACTACAATCAATTGCCCGGCTTCGTCGTAGTGATAAATTTCCTTAGTGCCATTCGCCAGGGTTTTCATTACCCGCTGGCCAAGCGGATTGTAGGTGTAGGTTGCAGCGAGCGAACCATTCACGCTGGCAGTTTCCAAACGATTGGCTTTGTTGAAGGTAAACGTTTGTGAACTGTTGTCATCCGCCGTGCGTTGCTGTGGATTGCCTGCTGCATCGTAAGTGAATGAACGATTACCCGACGTGCGCACAATTTGTTGCAAGCGATTGCTGGTGGATGGATAGGTGTAGGTATCCGTAGAACCATTGCGGATTTCACTTTGGCGATTGCCTACCGCATCGTAACTGTAACCGAGGTTGCCATAGCCACCGCTCGCAGTAATTAAACGATTCAGCGCATCGTAGCTGTAGGTTTGGTTGTTGGCGGCATTCAGGTTGTTAACAATACTGGTGATATTATTCACCGGATCATAACCGTAGCCGCGACTAAGTACACCGCCCACTTGCGTTGCGGTGAGGCGATAATCCTGATCGTAGGTTTGGGTGTGACTTAAACCGTTGCCGTACACAAAATTACTGGCAGGACCAAAAGGCAAATAGCCAATATTATTAACTAATGTTTGTTGTGCAGCACTCGCATTGGCTTTCGTGGTGATTGCATCAATTAACCCTTGTGCATTGTACTGATAATTCACAATGCGCCCGGAGGGAAAGGTGATAGTTGTTATATTACCTGCAAGATCGTATGCATATTCTGTGGTGGCTAATACACTAGCCACTTGCGCGTACTTACGCACTAACAACCCCTGATGGTTGTACACAAAATCGCTACGCAAAGTACCTTTACTAATGCTAGTTAAACGACCAATACCTTTGTTGCCAGCACTGGCATCATCATAGGTGTAGGTAACATTTTCAGCAGGTGCTGCCGGGTATTGCACACTGCTCAGGCGATTTAATGCATCGTAACTGAAATTGACCACAACACCGCGTGCATCAGTTTGGCTAATGCGATTACCGGCAGCATCATAGGTAAAGCTGGTGGTACCTGTATCCGGGCTGACGAGTGAAGTGAGGTTACCCAAACCATCATAGTTATAGGTCGTCACATTGCCGCGCGCATCAACAACAGTTTTGATTTGATCCTGTGCATTGTAGGTAAATTGAGTTTCGCCCAGTGCCGGGTCAATAATTTTCTTGACGCGATTCAGTGCATCATACTGTTGCTGGGTTTGATTATTGCGCCCATCCTTAGTGGCAGTGCGATTGTCATTCACATCGTATTGATGTTGATCCTGCTGGCTATTATTTCCCAGCACTTTGGTGACACGACTTAACTCATCGAACACCGATGACACAGAATATTTTATTGTTCCTGCCGAATTTTTTATCACCTGTTGCGTGCGATTGCCTGCTGCATCCAATGTATATTCAATGCGTTCATTCGCACTGTTTTTAACAGCAGTTAAACGACGGGCATCATCGTACTCATAATTAACAACAACACCAGTTGGTAGTGTGGTACTAATGAGCTGCCCAATCGCGTCATAGCCATAGCTAGTCACCGCATCCAATGCACTATTAGATGGATGTTTAATACGAGAACTCAATACCCAGCCGCGATCATGGTAAGTAAACTCATTCACCACGCCATTGACATCGGTCATGGATAACAAATTGCCATTCGCATCGTAACTGGAAAAGGTCGTAACCTGATTTAACGCATTGGTAATGGTAGCGACAAGACCCTGCGGGTTATAAGTATGCGTGGTAACGTCCGCAACATCCGTACGGGGACCATCTTCAGTTAATACCTGCCCTGCATTATTGTAGGTATAACTGGTAGTTTGCTGCGCACTCGCGCCAATTGCTAACAGCGAGACCAAAATGCCCAGCGAAAATGGGGTGATTAATTTCATAGTAATTTCCCTTTTATTTAGTTCGTCAATGTACGCACAGACTGATTCAATAAACGCCCATTGGCGTCATAATTGAACGTTGTTTCCTGAGTTGGCTCGGTCACTTTGGCTTTCAAATAAAGCGTGGGGTGCCACTCAGTTGTAACGGTACGCGCCTCCGTTGTACCAAAGGCTTCAGTGCGCGAAATTTCCTGCCCAAGGGAATTGTATTGATAAGTGGTTTTAACGCCCTTCCAATCAGTCTTGCTCTCCACCCAACCTTGCGCGGTGTAGGTGTAATCCTGATTTGCACCGGCACAACTAGCCGTTGGTTGGCCTTCAACTTTTACAACACGACGGGCACCAGCAATATCATCAAAGCGATAAATAGTTTGTTTATTTAACGCGTTGGTTACTGTGGTACTGCCGTCAGCATTGAACGCAAGCAATGTTTTTTCTACGCCGCCAGCATGCTCACTGGAAATCGTACGACCTTGCGCATCATACGTCCAAGTGGCATAGCGTTTATTACGCTCGTCAGTAATACCAGTTAAGTAGGTAGGGAAGCGTGTATCTTCATAGTGGTAAACACGCGTGGTGTTATCGGGACGAGTAACTTGCGCAATTAAACCTTGAGTATTGTAGGTGTAGTGAGTGGTTTTATTTCCATCCACAGTTACACTACTTATCTGATTCCCCGTGTAAGCAAATACCAATTCCCGATTAGTTGAATCTTTTACACGAGTCAATAAACCATTGGTCGCATCGTAGAACAATTCCTGTTTCATACCGTTACTGGTAGTGATGGACAATAATTTTCCATCAGTGTTGTAATCCTCGACATCACCATTATGAGACTTATATCGCCAGGCAATTGGAGCTGCGTCAGTCACTGGCATTAATTGCCCGCGCCCACCACTGAGCTCACTGTATTGATCATTTAAACCCAAGCCGAAACTCAAAATACTACCGTTTTCACGCACTAATTGAATAGCGCCAGGCTTGACGTAAATTTCAATATGCTCGCCATCCGGCAATATAGGAATATTGCGCACTACAACATTGTTACGAATCACCTGACAGGTGTTGTTAACATATTGTGATGATGTGCCTTGTGCCCAACTATCTGTGATTTGAGTTTTAAGCTGACCCCAACCACTGGTGCAAGCCGTTGCCTTACTACTGTAAGGTGAGCTTTTGCCACGAATAGTTTCTGTTTTTTGTGGGCTAAGAATACGCAGGGATTTTTGGTAATCGTTATACCAAAAGCCGCCTATGGATCTATTAGCGTTATTGTAGGTACGGCCAAACCCAACTTGCCCTATACCACGAGTTGAAATATCAATTTCATTTTGAATTTTTGCACCATTACTGGTATCGACGGGGTTACCAACAGAGCAGGTTGTGGGGGGAGAATCTTGGGGGGCACCTGCAACAAATCGTAATTCACAATATCCATTATTTAAGTTTATCGTTCCTTGGGGGCAGAAGTAAGTGGCGAGTATTGGATCGGCGCCACCGCACTGCCCCGTGAGACTGACAGTACCAACTCTATTACCCACAGATTGATGAGTTATTTGATATGAACATTGAAGCGATCCATTGGGTGAAACACCCCAATAAGGCTTATATTTCTCCCACCAAGCAGAAACAGCCTCATTAATAGTTTGTCCGTAAGATGTAGACAAATATGCATCTGGGACTCTATATGGTGGTACGAGTAATGCTTTGACCTGCTCTGCGCTGACATCTATATGGAGCAGCAGCGTTAAAAATCCAAAATAATAAGTTTTTCGCTTCATAAAAATCCTTTCCTTTTTTGTGTGAAATTTTTAAGTTTTTAATAGATCCAGACCAAAAAAATTATTATGCGTCACCTTCTCAAATCACCTACATCTGCTCCGGCAACCAGGTAACTAACCCGGGCCAAATCGCCATGGCGCAAAGCAGCAGAATTTGTAGCACAATAAACGGCACAACACCGCGATAGATTTCACTGGTTTTAATAGTCGCCGGCGCAACACCGCGCAAATAAAACAAGGCAAAACCAAACGGCGGAGTGAGGAAAGAAGTTTGTAAGTTAACGGCGATCATAATGCCCAGCCAAATCGGGTCCACCCCCATGGCGAGTAATACGGGGCCGACAATTGGCACTACCACAAAAATAATTTCAATAAAATCGAGAATAAAGCCGAGCAAAAACATCACTACCATTACCAATAACACAGCGGTAAATACGCCACCGGGTAATTGACTGAAAAATTCGTGCACCATTTCTTCGCCGCCAAAGCCGCGAAACACCAGCGAGAAGAGCGACGCACCAATCAGGATCATAAAAATCATGGCGGTGATTTTGATGGTGGATTGGGATACCTCGCGCAAGCGTTGCAGGTTTAATTGTTTTTTACCCAACGCCAGCAAGCAGGCACCTAGCGCGCCCACGCCGGCTGCTTCAGTGGGTGTGGCGGCACCAATTAAAATCGAACCCAATACCAAACCGATTAATAACAGCACTGGCAATAAACTCAGCACAATTTTTATAAAAGGAACGCGCTCTCCGTCATCGACCTGGGTGCGCGGAATTATTTGCGGGCGCAACAAAGCAGTGAAAAATACATAGAGAACATAGAGCACTACCAGCGCGAGACCGGGCACAAGTGCTGCAACAAATAAATCGCCCACTGAAATGGTTTTGGGATTAAACACACCCAATTTTAATTGTGCTTGCTGGTAAGCGCTGGAGAGCACATCGCCCAGTAACACTAATGCAATGGAGGGCGGAATAATTTGCCCGAGGGTTCCGGTTGCGCAAATAGTGCCGCAGGCAAAACTGGGCGAGTAGCCGCGTTTGATCATCAAGGGCAATGACATCAAGCCCATGGTCACCACCGTTGCGCCCACAATGCCGGTACTGGCTGCGAGCATTGCACCTACGATCACCACCGAAATTCCCAAACCGCCCGGTAAACGCCCGCAGGCTTTGGCCATATTTTCCAGCAGGTCTTCCGCGAGACGCGACTTTTCCAACACTGTGCCCATAAACACAAACAGCGGCACCGCCACCAGTGTGTAATTATTCATAATGCCGTAGAGGCGCGTGGGAAAACTTTTTAGCAAGTTGGGATCAAACACACCGCCGACAATTCCGCAGGCGGCAAACAAGAGCGCAACACCGCCAAGCGTCATAGCAACGGGATAACCGAGCATTAAGAAAATGCAGATAGCGGCAAACATTAGCAATGGCAGAATTTCTATTAGCATGATGCCTCCTCCTGCGCGGGAGTGATATTCATCAACACCAACAAACTGCGCAACATTTCTGCGGTCGCTTGCAGGCTCACACTCAAGGCCATTAGCGGCAGTAGGCTTTTCAACAAATACACTCCACCCAATCCGCCCGAGTCAGTAGAACCCTCGCCGATGCGCCAACTCTCGCGCACAAAATCCAGGCTGCCCCAGCCGATAAAAATCATCAGCGGCAAGGTGAATAGCAAACTGCCCAGCACATCCACCCAGGCGCGACCGCGCGCAGAAAATTTGCGATAGAAAATATCCACCCGCACATGGTCGCCCGTTTTCAGGGCATAGGCTGCACCCAGCATAAACACCAGCGCATGCATGTAGGTTACCGATTCCTGCAAGGCGACTGAGCCAATCGCAAACACATGGCGCAGGGTTACAACCGTGCAGGCGATAAGCACCATAATCCCGGTAAGCCAGGCGGTGGTGGTGCCGGTATATTCGGCGATGAAATCGAGACAGCGGATACTGCGTTGAGCAAGGGAATTGGAGGCGATCATGATGAATGGGTTAGTTAGTTTTATTGGGCGGCGATTATACCTAAGTAATCGCAATATCCATGCGCTATCGCCGTGAGGGCACGACAATTTGTGCTCTTTTTTTAGATGATTGGAAAAAACGGAATGCAGAATAAAAAAGGGCGCGATAAATCGCGCCCTTACACAAACACCTTATTGCAGTTTGCCTAATTTGCCCTTGGCTGCCTCGCCTATTTCACCACCGCCTTGCGCGGCCTGTTGGAAATATTGTGCGGCTTGCGAACGATTGCCCTTGGCGAGGGAAATTTCACCTAAGTAGTAAGTAGCAATTTGCGTGGGCAAATAGCGCTGGCTGGTAAGCAGGTCTTTTTCCGCCAGATCGCGCTTGCCTTCTTCGTGGTAGGCAATGCCGCGCAACACGTAGGGCTTAAAGTATTTGGGGTTGGCCTGTATGGCTTTATCAAAGGCACCCACCGCTTCATCGGTTTTCTTCTGTTGCAGTAGTAATTGGCCTTTCATTTCCCAGAACAAATTTTCTTTTGGCTGTTGGGCGATAGATTTATCCACATAACCCAGCGCATCGATATATTTTTTCTCGCCCGCCAGCTTCTGCGCTTTTTGATAATTCTCGTAGGCTTTTTTGTCTTTATTCACCTGCGCCATAGCGCGCTGGAATGCGTCTTTATTGCGTACGCCGCCGGGATATTTCGCGGCAGTTACACGGTTTTTTTCTACCCGCTCTTGTGATGGCGGGTGGCTGGCAAACAGGCCTTCAATAAAACCTGAGTTGCGGCCTTCCGATAACTTCACAAAAATTTCCTGCAGTTCAACTGCCGCTTGCGCATCGTAACCGGCTTTAGCCATGTACTTGATGCCTACTTCGTCCGATTGCAATTCGTGGCCGCGACCGTATTTGGCCTGCCAGGCTTGGGCACCCACTGCCAGGGCGCCCATCCCCAACATACCGTATTCCGGTTTTTTCTCGGAGATGGCCACACCGGCAATCAGCACTGCACCGCCCAACAAAACATTCTGCGTCTGCTGCTGCGCACCATGACGTGCGGCAGCATGGACAATCTCATGCCCCAGTACCGAGGCGAGTTGCGCTTCATCTTCCAAATACACCAGCAGGCCGCGGTTAATTGCCAGCTTGCCGCCGGGCATGGCCCAGGCGTTGGGCACATCGTTATTCAGCACCACAAATTCATAGGGCAGGTCAGGGCGATCGCTCACTGCCGCCAGTTTTTTACCGACCGATTGCACATAGCGGGTCAAACCCGGGTCAACCGTGTACTCGCCACCCTGTGATTGCTGGGCCGGGCCATAGTTCTGGGCGCCGGTGGCGACTTCCTGCTCAGGTGACATTAACGAGATTTGTTTTTCGCCAGTAACCGGATTGACCACACAACCGGTCATGGTCGCCAACAGGGCAACCCCGATCAGACGGAAGAAAATGTTCATAGTGAGACTCCTTATGAATGAGCTGCGTATAATG
>JAGKWY010000174.1 GCA_021151625.1 Gammaproteobacteria bacterium
TGCCGAGATTGCAAAAACACTCGGCAAAATTTCACTGGATGACGAAAATCATCGTATTCCCGACGAGAATGCCGGCAAACATATTTGCGTGGTAGAAGCCGGCACGGGCACGGGGAAAACTATCGCCTATTTATTGCCGGCCATTGTCATGGCCAAAGCGCTGGGCAAAAAGCTGGTTGTCTCTACCGCAACGGTTGCGTTGCAAGAGCAAATCGTCAATAAAGATTTACCTGAGTTGCATCGCAACAGCGGTTTGTCATTTACCTTTACGCTCGCCAAAGGCCGCGGTCGCTATTTGTGTTTAAGCAAGCTGGATAATTTAATTGCGGAATACCAGAGCGGTTTAAATCCCACGCGCGCGCTTTACGAAGATGAATACCCCAGCGTTTCTGCGCAAGGTTTTAAACTTTACGAATCCATGATGGATGCGCTCGCGTCCAATAAATGGAATGGTGAACGTGATACCTGGCCGCAAGCGCTGGAACAAAATGAATGGCAAATCATTACTACTGATCATCGCCAATGTACCGGGCGCCGCTGTTCCAACGTGTCGGCGTGCAGCTTTTTTAAAGCGCGCGATTCCATGCATTCGGTGGACTGCATAGTCACCAATCATGATCTGGTGTTGGCGGATCTGGCCTTGGGTGGCGGTGCAATTTTGCCCGCACCGGCAGACACCATTTATGTATTTGATGAAGGTCATCACCTCCCGCAAAAAGCGTTGAATCACTTTGCGCATCACAGTCGCATGCTCTCTACCAGTAAATGGCTGGATCAATGCAATAAAGCACTGGGTGCTATGCTCGGGGTTATCAGTGGTGCCGGTAATGTTGATCGCTTTGGTGAGCAACTTCCTGCTGCACTAATTGATTGCAAGCAGCGCCTGGATCAGTTGTACCCGGTATTTGAATCGCTCGCGCAATCGATTGCATTTGATGATCGCCAATCCCATTACCGTTTTGATGGCGGCGTGGTGCCGCAAGATTTATTAATACCTTGTGTAGAGTTGTATAAAGGTTTTGATCGCCTGACTGATTTATTGAAAAAAATGCTCGATGAAGTCAGTCAGGCCATGGAGGACATGCATTGTCCGGTGCCGAAAGTGGACTTGGAAAATCATTATCCAATCCTTGGTGCATGGCAGGCGCGTGCAGAGGCCAATCGCGATTTATGGGCGAGTTTTGCTACGCCGGATTCGGTGAGCAGTGTGCCCAAAGCGCGTTGGTTAACGCCGGTCGACGCCAGCGGTAATATGGATCTGGAAGTTTGCTCCAGCCCCATTCTTGCGGCAAAAACCCTGGAATTTAGTTTGTGGGAAAAAGTCTGCGGTGCAATTATTACCTCAGCTACTTTGACCGCATTGGGAAATTTTTATCGTTTCCAGATGCGCGCAGGTACGCCATCAGATTCCAATTATCAAGTAGTGCCAAGCCCGTTTAATTTCCAGCAGGCAACCCTGGAAATTCCGGCGCGTACTGTTGAAGCAACCAATTCCGACGTTCATACCCTGGCCATCATTGATGACTTGCCCAATCTAATTGATTCAACGGAAGGTACTCTGGTGCTTTTCTCATCGCGCAAACAAATGCTCGATGTGTTTGATGAAATGCCGCAAGACCTGCGCGATATTATTTTGTTGCAGGGTGATAATTCCAAACAGGAAATGTTGATCCAACATAAAAAACGTCTGGATGAAGGTGAGGGCAGTGTGCTCTTTGGTTTGGCGAGTTTTGCTGAAGGGGTGGATTTGCCTGGTAAATATTGTACCCACGTGGTTATTGCCAAGTTGCCCTTCGCCGTGCCGGATGATCCTATTGAAGCGGCCTTGTCAGAGTGGGTAGAGGCGCGCGGCGGTAATGCGTTTATGGAAATCACCGTACCGGATGCATCGCTGAAATTAATCCAGGCCTGCGGACGTTTGTTGCGTACAGAAACCGATACCGGGCGCATCAGCTTGCTGGATCGTCGCATTATTACCAAGCGCTACGGCAAAGCAATTTTAAATTCCTTGCCACCGTTTACGCAGATCGTGCATAAATAAATTATCGTGTATTTCTCGAATGTCATGTTGGGCATCGCTGCGCTCAGCACCAACCTACAGAGTGCTTCGTAGGTTGGGGCGGGCCGCGTAGGCTGAGCTTGCGAACCCCAACATTTATCAGCCCGGTAAAACCTATGAATAATTCTCACATTCCCATTGCCGAAACCTTGATGGATATCGAAAAGGAATTACGCAATTTGCGGTTATGGGAATTTGAAATGATTGCGGGGGAGGCGCTGTTGAGTGTGCAACCTTTTGCAGTAGATACCATGACTTTTCCGCAATGGTTGCAATTTATATTTTTACCGCGCATGTATTTTTTATTAGATGAGCAATTGCCGCTGCCATCTAACTCCGCTATAGCGCCTATGGCGGAGCAGTATTTTTCTGGCTTAAACCTGCATTCAGTTTTGTTAATCACCCACCTGCAAAAAATAGATAAAATTTTAACCGATAAGTCCTATTCGTAGGGGCGCAATTTATTGCGACCATTTCTGGATTCAATAAATTGAACCCCTACGGATGTGTATCTACTTTTTGTTTTTGGGTTCAATAAATTGAACCCCTACGAATGTATTAATTCAAATGCTTTTGTAGCTCTGCCAATTCCGGATTATTCCGAATCGCATCTGCCACCATTTTTGCCATAGCTTCTGCCCCATTTTTTTGAAAATGGGTTCCATCTGGAACCTGTGTGCTGCCTGCTGCATTATTGGTATAGAAAGGGTTAATGGCCGGGTCTACCACCAACCAATAATTTCGCCAGCCGGGTTCACCCACTTTATTGGCAAAGTTCATGCTCGCGGCTTCCAAATCGATAAGCGGTAACTGGTGCAGCTTCGCTGTGGTTTTAATCGTGTCCGTGTAATCACCCGTAAATAGGTAGCCGTTAGTTGCATTCTGGCGAGTTAAATGCGAGTGGGCCACTGGTGTGGTTTGCTCGCCTTTTGCATTTTTAATTCGTGCTGTAGGTGTAAACATCACCGGATGTGCACCGCGTTCACGTGCGATTTTTATATAGCGTTCCAATGAGTGCTGAAAAGATAATTCTGGCTGGCCGCTGGGGAATTGCGGATTTTCTGCAGCATTATTGGGATAGGTGCACAGGTTTTTTACATCAGACGGGCCGCGTAAAGGTTTGCTGCTATCGCAATTCTGGTCGTTGTGACCGTGATTAATAAACACATAATCGCCCGCCTGGATTAAATAATCCATCTGCGTGTACCAGCGGCCATTGTAAAAGTCGCGCGAACTGCGCCCCGCGCGCGAACCAACAATCACCTGAATCCCGCTGTCGGATTTGAATTGTGCAGCGAGTGCCTGGCCCCAGCCCATGCGCGGGTAACGCAGCTGCTCATACACAGCAGAAGTTGAATCCCCAACAATAAAAATACGTGTTTTGGCATTTTTAACTTGCAGGTATTCTGCGCGCGCACGCTCCAAATCAAAGGCTTCATAAGCGCCGTTTGGCATTAAGCCAACAATTGGGCGAAAACCAAAATCGGTTAGCGATGTATGGCCGGTTTCACCGGTGTTATTTTCATAATTGCGGTTGTGATGCAATAACGAAAAAATTTCCGTCACCGGGTTGGTGTCGGTCATCGGAAAAGTTGCCGGGTCAAATTCACTGGCATTAGTTATTCCGGCGGTGGTGAGTGCGGCAGAAAATCCTTTGCGCATTTCAGCCAGTGCTTGATTTACACCTATCTGATCGACGGCGCCAATAGTGTTCGAGTTAACCCATTGTTGCGGACCAATAAAACCTTTGCTCACCGCAAGATCAGAAACAATACGATCCGTTAATGGGTTGATATTGGCAATCAAATTTTTGTCGGCGGGTGCCTGGCTCACCAATCCCGCTAAACAAATAGGACGCAAGCGTGAATTATTGGTGCAGTCTTCAGCTTTCCCCTGGGAAACTACCGATACTAACACCGGGTAGTGAAGTCCGCGCGTTTTAATACTGTAAATGCCCAGGGCATTGGTTTCCGTTTTCACTTCTTTGCCGCTGGCATCGCGCAGGGTAACTTGTGCATTAGCAAGTGGTGCACGCTCATAGGCAAGGCCGCTTACCCTCGTTGCGTTGTTAAAGGATTGGCAGGCACTCAAACTCAGTGCGAGTGCTGCAGACGACAATATCAGGTTGATTGTATTTTTTTTCATAATAATCCTGCACAGAATAATTAATCATTCCGGGTTAATAAGGGTATTCGTATTAACCTTTCACCAACGCCAATTAACATGTTATTAGGATTGTCGATATATAAATTTTTTATTGAGCCCTGGGTAACCGCAGGCAACAATTCCCAGTTCTGACCATCGTCCTTAGAGTAGATGATTTCGCCAGATTTTCCTGGTAAATAGATAATTCCGGTCGCTTCATCTTGCACTGGCGTGCGCAAGCTGGATTGTGTTGGTGACGCAATAACTTGCCAGTGGTTGTTTTGCTCATTGCCCAGACGCGCGATAAAACCCTGTGCGCCACTTGCGATCAAGCTGCCATCTTGTGTTTCAAATAACGCCAGCAGAGTTGCAGATGCGCCGCTTGCCTGAACTTCAAGTTCTGCATCTTGCCATGTTTTTCCACCATCAGTGGATTGAATTAACACTCCTTTATCGCCCGCTGCCCAAAGGTTGTTTTTAGTCGCCATAATCGTTTGTAACGATTGCGCTAGCCCGGTGGCAATCTGGGTCCATTCTTTTCCGTTTGGTGATAGCTGGATATTTCCCTGTGGCCCTACAGCAACAAATTGCTGGCTATACTGATCAAAAATAACGTTAAACAATTGTTTGCTGTTGCTGTTGCTGTTGCTGTTGCTGTTGCTGTTGCTGTTGCTGTTGCTGTTGCTGTTGCTGTTGCTGTTGCTGTTGCTGTTGCTGTTGCTGTTCGTTGGTATTTTTCTGTTTTACCAGAATGGTTCCCGGAGGGCCGGCGGTAATCAAATTGCCGGACTTTTTATCGGCAATAAGCGATAAAAAATAATCTGCTTCCTGTGCGGGAGTCGTGATGGGCTGCCAGGTCTGACCATGATTGCTTGAGCTTAACATTGTCCCCTTTGCACCAACGGCAATCCAATTACTATCGGTCTCGGGTAACAGTTGATGCACAAATTCACCCACGGGATAATTAATAATTTCCCATTCGCTGCGCATATTCTTGCGTTGCATTAACAACCCTGATTCACCATAGGCGATAAAACCATTGTCACCGTCTGCAATTACACCTTCAATGTTGGTGTTGATAGGGGATGCATTAGTTGCCCAGGTGCGCCCGGCATTATCAGAGCTGAGAACTTGGCCATTGTCGCTAACAGCTACTAAAAAATTTCCGTCATTGCTTTGGGTGATATTGTTCAGGTATTTATTGTGCTGTGATACGGGTGCCCAAAGATTGCCACCATCATCCGATAATAAAATATCGCCATCGCTGCTAAGGCTTATTAATAGTTTTTGTTGTTGATGGTAAAAAATTCGGCTCAGATAGCTGGAAAATCCTGTGGAAACTAAGGTCCAATTATTGGTCGCAGCGCTATCGGGTGTTAAGTCGCCGCGTATCATATTGCCATCAGCGCTACTAATAAAAACCTGTTGTTCCGTTGCAACAATATCGGTAAGTGCGGCGGATGAAACCGCCGGGGTAATTACCCATACACGCCCGCCATCAGTTGAGTTTGCAAGCAACCCATTTTCGCCAATAGCAATTAATTGTGTGGGTAGGGCAAGCAATTTGCTAATGGTGGAGGAGCTATTAAATGGAGCTTGTTGCCAGTTGTCGCCGGCTAAATCGCTGTACAGCAGCAAGCCTTGTTCACCTGCAGCAACCCAGCGTTGGTGCTTGCTATCAAAGGTTAGGGCCGTAAGGGCTTTGGTCGTAGGTGAGGGGAGTTTATGCCAATGCAGGCCGGAATCTTGCGAGCGAGCAATTAACCCCTGTTCTCCGACTGCTATAAGTTTAGTGCCTGCGTCATTAGCAGCGAGGGCATTAATTTTATCGGTAAAGTCGGGTGTGATTGCCGCGCGCCATTGTTGATCCTTCGAGTCTTTTACAATTATTTTTCCATCGCTTCCTGCAATAAAAACTTTACCACTCTCGGTTTTATGGGTGAAAAACCCAGGGTTTAATACCTGTAAATTCTGTATTCCAGCCGGCAATTCCTGTTGTGATATAACCGGTTTTTCTTTTTTTTGGCAACCACTGCAGAAGCTGATTATTAAAAGTAGTGAGACTAGTAGCCAATTATTTTTATGCGCTCGACGAAGGGTGATGTTATTCATGGTTAACCATTCATTATTATTAGCCTTTAATTATCGGTGTAATTATTCAGGCAAAAGGAAATTGTGCCGTTATCTGGATAACAGCAAAAAATAATAAGTTGGGGTAAAAGTGACGAACGCCAGTGCCGGAATAATTTATATTTTTGTGCGGAAGATAATACAAGCGGATAAATCATATGTACAGATAAAATTAAGCTGCT
>JAGKWY010000082.1 GCA_021151625.1 Gammaproteobacteria bacterium
CAGTAGTTATTTGGGAATGAGCACCCAGCAAACCTGCGATGGCAATGATTACTACAATCGCCCGGATTACAACAACGGATTCGAGGATTTTCAGTTACCACAACTCACGCTGAATGATTATTTGGATTATGCTTCGCAGCAGCAGTCGACAGGAGTCATTGCCCCATTAGAAGGTGATGTGATTTATGGTGCATTTGCTCTTGCGGTGGAAGATGCATCACTGGGAGTTGTGTGGGGTGAAACGGGATCGGTATTAGCGTTTAGATCGACACCGCAAATTGATGCGAATAAAGACGCTGCAAGAAAAAGCGCAGCAGGGCCGTTGTTAAAAGGATTGAGTTTGGCTGCAACGGTTGTGGGACCAGGGAAGTTTGTGACCTTTCCCCCAAAATCTTGAACCACATAAAAAATCAGCGGCACCAAAATTGAGGTGCTGCATTTTTACTAACAATTTGCTTTGCATCCGCCCTACTCTGCAAGCAAAAAATCAATTTGGTAAATTGCGTTACGATGGCTTTTCATAACGGCGTCATCAATAAATAACAAATTAAAAATATGCCTTTTAGCAAAAGGTATGTGTATGGGGATGCCCTTGAAACAGGTAAGGAAGCGTTAATTTTTCAATGGGAGGGGCGCAGTTTTGCGTAAACAATCGTACACTGCGCATATCAACCATTTTGGTGATAGGCAAAGGGGGGAAATCCTGTGAAACTGAAAAGCTTATTAGGTCTGGTGATGACAATGGTGACCACATCAGCATTTGCGTGTCCGGAATATCTGCAGGGCGAGTATCGCAAGTTGCACTCAAAGGATTCCGTTAATATTTGCGAATTGATGGAAAACAAAACGGTGCTGGTAGTCAACACGGCCAGTCATTGCGGGTTTACTTCCCAGTTTAAAGAGCTGGAAGCCCTGCACAAAAAGTACAAGGATAAAGGTTTGGTGGTCGTTGGTTTTGCCAGTGACGACTTTAAACAGGAAGATGCCGACGAAGAAAAGGCGGCAGAGATCTGCTACCTCAACTACGGCGTCACCTTCACTATGCTGGCGCCCACCCATGTAACCGGCGAGCAGGCCAACCCCGTGTTCAAGGCGCTGGCGGCCCAAGCCAAAGAACCCAAGTGGAACTTCAACAAATACCTGGTGGGTAAGGATGGCAAGCTGGTCGAGTATTTCGGCAGCATGACC
Source organism: Gammaproteobacteria bacterium (assembly GCA_021151625.1). GTDB lineage: Bacteria > Pseudomonadota > Gammaproteobacteria > Pseudomonadales > Cellvibrionaceae > Cellvibrio. The sequence goes on from JAGKWY010000082.1 coordinate 1,189, forward strand.
AAGCCGGATTCACCCAAGCTGGCTGCGGCTATCGAGGCTCAGCTCTAGTCTCTATCGCGTTGGTGCGCTTCTGAAAAACCGGCTTTAGGCCGGTTTTTTTATTTATCCCTGATATTTATAACTAAAAGCATAGGTGTTACCGAACTTCCCCGTCTCCTAGCACTTGTCGGTTGAATCACAAAATTTTCTTGAAACCGATTACATTTTAATTCAATATCGGTGTCGCGTAATCCGTTACATAAATATTACTTAATATGACAGGTCCGACTTCGCGACGCTGCATCGGAGACGAGATAGAACGCCTTGGCATTCCTGCCTGGGCGCAAATAAAAAATAAAAGCATATCCCTGGCTGCTCCTGATGGCACCAGTGCCTTTTATTCCTCTGCCTCCATTTTTCTGCCGTCTCCTGGCTCGGCCTGATTAAAAAAATTTATAAAAGATAACAAAACGAGGAAGCTCAAGATGATCAAAACCAGAGGTATCACTACCCGCAAAAAAGCGCTGGTATTGGCCATAGGCTGCGAATCCACGACCGTAGTGGATTCAATCGTGGCCGAAGATATCGGCAAACTACCAGACACCACCATCACCGACTCGCTGCAGCGGGTTACCGGGGTGCAGATCAACCGCGAAGCGGGTGAGGGTACCACCCTGAACGTGCGCGGTATGCAACAGGTGTTGACCACCTTGAATGGCGAGCAATTTCTCAGCCCCTGGTCCATCACCGGTGTGCAAGCCAACTATTCCGACGTGCCTGCCGGCATGATAAGCGGTGTGGATGTTTATAAATCCCAGTCTGCAAAAACCCTGGCGGGTGGTATCTCTGGCGTGGTTGATTTAAAAACTCTGGACCCATCAACACTGGACGAAGGTTTCACCACCCGTGCGCGCGTTGAAGGTGGTTGGGGCTCTCGCTCTAAAGAGGAATATACCAAGAGTGGTAAAACCGAAGATCGCGATCCGGACTACAGCCTCGGCTTTGTATTTGGCTTCAATGACGGCGATAAATTCTCCGCGCTGGCCAACCTCTATACTGCGAATTCCTACGCGGCTAACTATTCCATGTATGAGGATCGTCACCTGGCCTTCCTTGATAGCGAGGGCGGTAAGCCAATCGGTGATTTAAGTAATCCTCATCCTGCTGCATCGGAAAATTATGAGGTGACTGATTGGTATCTGGTTCCTGGTGAATATGCGGCAAGCAGTAGTTTCGTAGAGCGCGATCGCAATGGTGGTTCCCTTACCGCGAAATATCAGTTCAACGACAATTGGACAGTGCGCGGGGATGTGTTTTATACCGAAATGGATAAATACAATCGCGGTGTGAGAGCAGGCTTTAATGGCCAGCACACTCCAGAGTCGTTGCAAGTGAATGGCGCAGCAGCCAAATATCGCGAAAAGATTTTTGACGTGTTGCAACCGGGTACTGTTGTGGGTGAGGGTCATCCATTTACTTACACTGATGACTCTGGTGCATCCAAAACCGTCAATATCCATTCTTTGCAAGTTGCCGAAATTTGGGCAGCAGATTTCCAAACCACATCGTCCAGTGAAATTGAAAAAACTGCCGCACTCAATACCAATTTGCAGGTGAACTACACCAATAACGAAAATCTGGAAGCGAGTGCGCGTATCATCCATGCGGAAGCAGAAAAACAATATCGCAAAGCGACGTTCCAGCAAGGTACTCCTGCCTGGTTGTGGGTTGATGAAGATGGTGTTAGCGGTAAAGACCCGGTGGATGGCTATCGTGTGAAAGTGGATTACACCGGCGAATATCCCACTTTTTCATACGCAGACGATTTATCCAGTGCCGAGTTGCTCAAACAGTATCAGGGCTTTGCTGAGGGCATTAATACTGAAGCTGAGTTAAATGTAGTACGCGGTGACGTGAAGTTCAGTTTTGATGGTGAGTATATTCAATCTGTTGAAGCAGGTTTGCGTTATGGCTTGCGCGAAGCGGATAACAATAAATTTTTCTACGTGACTCCAACCGGGCGCTACACCGACTGGGAAGATACCCGTGTCCCGGTGGACAAGCGCTATAAATTATTGCCGGGTAACCTCATCTGGCAAAAATATCCTAACTGGTTGAAATTTAATTACGCTGAAACCAATACTAGCCTGATTGATATTGGCGGTCTGCAAGACAATGGTTTCAGCGCGGCTGACACAATGGCTTTCACCGATTTCGGCCCGATTGGCGGTTTTGAAAAAGGTGTTGCGTCTCTGAACCCGGCAGCTTGGGATAACCCTTACGAGTTTATGAATCGCCTCTATCCGGGCACGCGCACAGTAAACGACCCGGGTTACACCTATGGCGTGGAAGAAGCATCCACCAATGCCTATGTGCAATTGAATTTCGGCAACGAAAATGAAGGCTTGTTTGGTGTTCCTTTCCGCGGTAATTTTGGTTTGCAAGCTGTGCGTACCGAGCGCAGCGTTGACAAGAGCGTAGTGCCTTCAGTGCTCGATTCGTTCAACTCTATCGGTTACGACGATTGGCAAAAAATTGCTTACGTTTACGAAACTGCAACCATTGAAGATAGCAGCACCGAAGTGTTGCCATCGCTCAACCTCAACTTTTTCCCCTCAGATGACGTAGTCGCACGTTTTGGTGTTTCCAAAACCATGACCCGCAACGATCTGGAGCAAGTAGGTTCCAGTATTAATTTGTGGTACGGCCAATGTAATAAAACCGACGAGTTTGGCAATCCAGTGATGGTGATAGATCCATCAAACGGCCAGGCGCGTCAGGATACTGTTGGTTGTGTGGGTGGTGGTGAAGACAAGGGTAAACCCGACATCAAGCCCTGGATGGCCACTGTGTATAACGCCTCGACTGAATGGTATTTCGATGAGAATGCTATTGTTGGTTTGGGTGCGTTCCTGATCCAGGTTGATACTGCGGTCGAACAATTCCAGGAAGCTCGTTCGTTCCTGGATATGGATGGCATTGATCGCGGCCGCAAAGCCAACATCTACACCACGCGTAACGTTGGTGCATCGGATCTTTATGGTTTGGAATTTGGTTACAAACAGCCGTTCACTTTCCTGCCGGGCGAATACCTGAGTGCAACCGGTATTGAATTTAACTACACCTACTCGCATAGCGAGACTGGCGAAGTCGACATCATGGGCAACAAGTTGCCTTTACCTTCCAACTCCGAACACCAGAGCAACCTGATTCTCTGGTACGACAAAGCCGGTTTGAACGTACGTTTGGCATACAACTACAGAAGCGAAGAGTTTTCCGGTCGCGGCGGTGTTGTAACCAACGTAGCGGTTATGCAAATGGCTAATTGGGTTGAGCCTGTGGGCTATCTGGATTTGTCGGTCAGCTATTGGCTGAACGACAACTGGAGCTTCTTCATGAATGCCAACAACCTGACCGAAGAAAGCCGCAAAACCTACGCGCAATTTGAAGACCAGTTCCAGTCCCTTTGGGTACAGGAAACTCGTTACAGCGCCGGCGTAAACCTGTCGTTCTAATTCATAACTGAAAGCGCCGCATAGCGGCGCATGACGAATAAAAGAATTGTGGAGTATGAAATGAAAAATACATTGACTCTGTTGGCTCTGCTGACTGGTGCAAGTTTATTGCATGGTTGCGGTGGAGGAAGCATGTTGGGATCTTCCGATGCGGAAGATCATAAATTGGTACCCGAAGTTGTTACCGAAGATCCAAACCCGAAACGCCCAACGGCTGGTTTGCCGGTGTTGCGTGCAAAAGATAACAACATCCAGTTCAAAGGCCAAAACGCCCTGTTTCACGGGGTGAATTTGCAATACGCCGAAGATCCATTAGGGCGTTATCCTGGTATTAAAGCGATTAGTGAAACTGGCTCTAATATTGTTCGCGTTGCCGTTGCACCGACAACCACAGCAAATGATTTGGAAGCTGCGCTGACAGCTGCTGTTACCAATAAATTATTTGTGATTTTAAGTTTGCAAGATCCAACACTGTTTTGTACTGATGATGAAACCGTGTTTTCCAATGCAGTAAAAACCACCTGGTTAAAAACTTTCTTGCCGGTCATTTATCAGGATCGTTTCCAGGAAAACCTGATGATTAATATCGCCGGTGGATGGGGTCCCAAAGATGTATTTAATGGTGCGAGTACCGGCTACAAAACTTACATCGACAATTACAAAACGGCGATTCGTGCCTTCCGTAAAGCTGGCTTCCAGGTGCCGCTGGTAATTGACGCTCCTTGCGGAACTGACTACTACGCATTTGCTGGTGATCGCGGCCGTGAATTGTTGGCTGCGGACGATGAGAAAAATTTGGTGCTGTCGGTGCAGGGTTACGGCTCTTACTGGAATACCAACGCCAAAATCGATAATGCCCTCGCGGTATTGCGCTCGCAAAGAATGCCTTATTTGATGAGTGAATTTGGTGGTTCCGGTGTTGGCGAAAAGCCGGTTAACCACAAGCAAATTATTGAAAAGGCGGCGGGTGATTACGCACCAGCAGTGAATGTACCCTGGAAAGATGCCAACGATAAAGTGGCTTACATAGTTCCATTGGATGCACCTGTAAACGTAACCGGATCCGATATCAGCTTCGATGTATATTTTGATAAAGCTTATGTCGAAGACGGAAAAATGGGCTTCCAAATGTACCTGCGCGATGAAAATGGCGAGTACGCCAACCTCGGTTGGAATGGTGCCTGGCAGCAAACCGCCAATGGCTGGAATACCATCAAGGTCGCAGTAAAAAATAAAGGTTCATTTGGCTGGGCAAGCGATGCGTTCAATATGCAGCGTGTTACCAAAGTAGGTATTGAACTGGTTTCCAATGGCAAGCCGGTAGCAGTGACTGGTGCAATTAAATTCGACAATTTTAAAATTGTCGAAGGCGGTGGTGCAAAAGAATTACTCAATGCTAAATTTGAAAATTCTATCGCTGGCTGGGAATCCGGGTGGGAAGGTACTGCTGTTGCTCTGGACTCGGGCAAAGGTGTTGCTTTAACTCGCGCAACCGGCAAAGACCAAATCATTGCGATCTATAAAGGCATCACCGGTGTTGATTTCACCAAGCCCATTCAAATCAAAGCCAATATCTTTTTCCCGGAAGGCTACAAAGGCTCCTGGACTTACGGCAAATTCTTTAACAGCGAAGGCGAGTGGCTCACCTCATCGGATTTGGGCAACATTACTTACGGTGCCTGGAATGAAATGATCCTGACCGCTGACTTCGGTGCAAAAGGCGCTGGCTTAAGTTCGTTGGGAATTCAAATTGGTAACCTGGGTAATGGCGACGCGACAGCTGATCCAAACTTCTATGGCGCGGTGATTATTAAAGATTTGGTAATCAGTGGTGTAGAGGCCAACAACGCATTTGAAGTGGGCACTATTTACAACGGTACCTTTGAATCTGGTGAAGATAATTGGATTGCGTTCAGCTGGGGTGATTCAGGAAATGTGGTTGCTGCAGACGGTACATTGAATATTACTGCGAAAGATGTTGCTGATCGTATCGATGTGCAACACAGCAACCCGGCGAAAATTGAAGGCCTGAACTTCAATGATCCCTTCACTTTTAAAGCACGCATCTATATTCCAGCCTACTACAAAGATATTACTTCGCTGACGGTGCAATTCTACTTGCAGGATTCCAACTGGTCGCATCACTTTGATGTAGTGAACCTGACGCACGACCAATTGAAAATTGGTGAGTGGAATGACTTGGATGTGAAAGTGCAATTCCCTGAAGGTTTCAACCGTGATGGTTTGCCGAAGCACATGGGCTTCTCGTTCGCGACCAGTCTGGATGGCGCAGTACAAGGGCCCGCCATGTCCAAAACCGATCCAATCAAAGTGGATGATTTGATTCTTGAAGGTCTGGTGCCGGTGGAAAAACCGGAAGTGGTTTTAGGTCTGGTGGATTTCTACTATCAATCGCATTTTGATAATTTGAAAGTTGATTTTACTGCGGGTGTAATTACCGCAGAGGATCTTGTAGGCAAGCAAACAATTGATCTGCGCAGCGCACCCTTCAGCTGGTTGGCGTCTACCTGGTTTGGCGGTAAAGGTGATAATGCCGCACTGGATCTGACCAAAGCGGTGGGTGATGCAACAGCATTAACCGAGCGCGGTGAAGAGATAGTGAATGGCAAAGGTGGTTTGAAAACCTATGCAGCTCCACCAAGTAACTAAATAACTTATTAGTTGATTGGAAAGATAAAAATACCGGGTATAACGCCCGGTATTTTTTTGTGAGCTGATTTAAATATTCAACGAAAAATACTTGGCTTCAAACTTCATTCCTTTGGCAAGATAAAACCGGTGTGCCGCTTCGCGCTGCACGCCGGACACCAAGCGAACTTGATCGCACGTCAATTTGCGCGCGTAATTGCATATCCAATCAAATAGCTTGCCGCCGTAACCCTGTGAGCGGTCATCAGCATTGGTAATCAGATCATCAATTTCCAGATATTTCCCTGCGTATAACCATTCAGCAACGCGAATACCTGCGACTGCTTTGATTGCATTTTCATCGCGTAGATAAACTAACTGATAACCGTGATTGGTTTGCATGCGTGTGACCAGAGCAAGGAATTGTTCAAGACTCAGGTGCGGGCGCAATTGAGCTATTACCGGATAGCAGGCGTTGACTTCTTCAGATGTGATAGCGACATTGATCTGCATATTTTTAATTCCTTTAATTATCCAAAAGCAGTGGTTAAAACTATTCCATCTCCAACATAAAGGTTACCGGGCCGTCATTGGTCAGACTGACTTGCATATCGGCGGCAAAAATTCCGGTGGCGACCTTGTGGTGCTTGCTGCGCAATTGCGCCACAAAAAAATCGTACAAGGCCTGCGCTTGTGCCGGTGGTGCGGCGGAGGAAAAGCTGGGGCGAGTGCCTTTTTTGGTATCGGCCGCCAGGGTGAATTGCGAAACAACCAAAATTCCACCGTCAATTTGCTGCACATTGCAGTTCATTTTGTTGTCGGCATCGGCAAAGATGCGGTAGGTGAGCAGCTTATCAATTAATTTATTAACGGTTTCTTCGCTGTCGGTTTTTTGGATGCCGAGCAAGAGCAATATTCCCTGCTGGATTTCTCCGACGATTTCATTATTAACGGCAACGGATGCGTGTTTGACGCGTTGGATAAGGCCTAGCATTGATAATCCTGACTATAAATCTATGAAGTTACTGGCTGGACGGTTTTGCGGTATTCGCTCGGGGTCATACCTGCTTTTTTCTTAAACAACGTATTAAAGGTAGCTTTGCTGTTAAAGCCTACGTCCAACATTATATCGAGCATGGTTTTATCGGCGTGATTATTGTCGGCCAGCATGCGCTTGGCCTCTTCCACGCGATAGGAATTAATAAATTCAAAGAAATTACAATCGAAATGACGGTTGATAATGTTAGATAGCAAGCGCGGCTGCATTTTGAGTTGCCCGGCCAGTTTTTCCAAGGTCAATGCCGGTGTCAGGTAAGGTTTTTCCTGTTCCATATATTTGCGGATTTGCTCGATCATTTCCGGTTTGATTTTATCTTTTTGCAGCTCTGGCTCCTGCTCGTCTTTTATCGGTTCCGGCTCGCTGGCAGGTTTTTGCTCCAATCCTTCAAATACACTGGAATGACCCAGGCCAAAAAAGATCAATACACTTACCAGCAGGAAGGTAGTGTAATTACCCAATAGCCCCATGGTTTCGAAATCAGTGCTGATACCAAAACTGATGGAGAGAATAATCATGCCGGCAACCAGTACCGCCCAGAAGCGAATCACCAGGAACCCTATCACCAGAATACGCAACCAGGTTAAATCGATTTTGTCGATGTCCGAAAAATTGGTGCGGATATGTTGGGTGTAACGTTTAATTTCAATCAGGCAGATAACACCCAGCGCCACCCGAAATGCTTCGCGGAACAGGGTAACGTAATTCATTACCTCGGGCGCGAGTGCGAGATCATATTGCTCCTGGATGGTTTTTTTATCGCTCACATCCAGGCTGTAGTAAAACAGCAGTTGATAACCGACGTAGAGAATAAACGGCAGCAAATAAACAAGATCCGTTAATTTCAAACGGTAATCTTTATAAATGAGTGAGCGCGTGTACCAAAGTAGCAGCGGCCCTTCCAGCCAATAGCCAAAACCGAATACGTAGAACAAATTGGGTGACCAATCAATGGCGATATGGCGAAACTCGGCACCGAAACTGATCAGGATATCGAGCGGGATTGCGGCCTGCTGTAACAGGAAGAACGCGAGAAACACATTGCGAATGTAGTGTTCGCGTTTGATGGTCAGGAGCAGGAGCGCAAATAAAATACACTGATAGGCTGTCATCAACAGCACTACATCGTGGGTATTAAAAATGACCTCATACATGGCAGCGGGCTCCTGTAGGGCTGTACAACATTATTAGAGTTCTAATTCAGCCAGATGCGTTGCTATTGTTGTTATGGTGCATCACTTTCGGATTCACGGGCCCGGATAAAAGGGGGTGCCGGGCGCTATATTGAAGGGATCATATCATCGAACTAAAAAAGCCAGAAATAGCTGCCCCAAAATAAAACGGAGCCTGCCGGCTCCGTTTTATTTGAAATTTTTAGTTTGGTACGTCATTTAGGCAATCAGGCTAATTGATCACCGGTTTTGAGCAATTGTTTGGCGAGGTCATCAGTTGCGCGAATCAGCGCATCAACGATGCCTGGTTCGCGCGAGGCGTGGCCAGCTTCGCGGATAATCTGCAGCTCGGAGCCTGGCCAGGCCTTGTGCAGGGCATAGGCGTTGTCGAGCGGGCAGATTACATCGTAGCGACCGTGCACAATTACCCCGGGAATCCCCGCTAATTTGTGGGCATCGCGCAAAATTTGATTGGCTTCAAGGAAGGCATCATTCACAAAATAATGCGCTTCGATGCGCGCGAGTGACAGGGCGCGATGCGGTTCAGTAAAGGAGTCCACGACGTCCTGGCAGGGTTTGAGGGTAGCGGTGCGCCCCTCCCAGCCGGCCCAGGTTTTGGCGGCCGACATTTGCAGTATCTGGTTCTCGCCGGTGAGCTGGCGGTAGTAAGCCTGCATCATATCGCCGCGCTCATCGGCTGGAATCTGGGTGACGAAATCGTCCCAATAGTCCGGGAACAAACGGCTGGCGCCTTCCTGATAGAACCACAACAAGTCTTCACGGCGACACAGGAAAATACCGCGCAGAATCAAACCCAATATGCGCTCGGGATAGGCTTGTGCATAAACCAGGCTGAGCGTTGAACCCCAGGAACCGCCAAACAACACCCATTGATCAATACCCAGAGTGGTGCGGATAACTTCTATATCCTCCACCAGTTTTTGGGTGGTGTTGCCTTCCAATTCTGCATGAGGGCGCGAACGACCCGCACCGCGTTGATCGAACAGAATAATGCGATAGACCTCGGGATCAAAAAAGCGGCGATCATACTTCCCACAACCGGCACCTGGCCCACCATGCACAAACAAGACCGGAATCCCATCCGGGTTGCCGGATTCATCAACATACAATTCATGGGGTGGTTCTACGGCAATTTGGTGACGCTGGTAGGGTTTTATCTCGGGATAAAAAATCTGCATAAACTCGCCTTGTTCGGGTCAATCGCATAGAGGGGTGCGGTACAACGTCCACTAAAGGTAGCACAGGGGCTGCTTTAAGCGCGGTATTTTCGCAGGGAAAAGCAGATGGATGCCACAAATTCTGGCGCCATGGCGATTTATTGTTCAAGCCTGTGCAGGTTTTTCTGCAGCATCTCTGGTCCTGCTGCCATAAACTGTCAGTAACCTCGATTAGCATGCCCAAAACCCATGGGTACTGGAGCCTTTATGCATCGCGCAGAACGCCTTTTCCAACTGACCACCTTATTGCGCAACCGCCGCACGGTACTGACTGCAAAACAGTTGAGCGACCATTTGCGCGTATCCGAGCGGACTATTTACCGCGATATCCAATCCCTGAGCCTGTCCGGCGTACCCATCGAAGGCGAGGCGGGGGTCGGCTACCGTTTGTCCCATCGCTATCAGTTGCCGCCGCTGATGTTTGATCGCGAGGAAGTGGAAGCCCTGCTATTGGGCGCGCGTATGGTCAGCAGTTGGGGCGATACGGATATGGCGATCCATGCCAACCAGGCAATCCAGAAAATCCTTGCGGTTCTGCCTGATCACCTGCGCCACAGCGATGAAACCTTGCCGCTGTTAGTGCCCAATATGGAAGAGGTACAAAAATATTACACCGCCCACAGCCAGCCCATGCGCGAAGCTATTCGCCTGCATCGCTGCGTGATTATCGATTATGTGCGTGCCGACGAAGAGCACAGCTCGCGTACCATAGAGCCGCTCGGATTAATTTTTTGGGGCAAGGTCTGGACACTGGTGGCCTGGTGCCAATTGCGTAACGACTATCGCACCTTTCGGCTGGATCGCATTCAGACCACCGTAATCACCGATAACAGCTTCGCGACTAATGACCAAAAAAGTCTGAAGCATTTTTTAAACCTGATGAAAGAACGCTGCGCGCAGGAACCGGAACAAACCGAAGCCGACCTTGCTTAACCTGAAGGAATCCCGAGTATGTCAAAGAGCCAAAAATGTCGCTGTAGCTGGTGCGGTGATGATCCTCTCTATTGCGAATATCACGATAGCGAGTGGGGCGTGCCATTATTTGATGAGCGTAAACTATTTGAATTTTTAGTGTTGGAAGCTGCACAAGCGGGCTTATCCTGGATTACTGTGCTACGCAAACGCGAAAATTATCGCCAGGCGTTTAATAACTTTGATCCAGAAAAAATTGCGCGTTACACCCCGGCAAAAATCGAAAAGCTGATGCAAAACGAAGGCATTATTCGCAATCGCCTAAAAATTGAAAGTGCGATAAAAAATGCGCAGGCATTGCTGGCGATGAAGAAAAATGGCGAGAGCTTCAGCGAGTTTGTATGGAGTTTTGTCAATCATAAACCCATCCAGAATAAGCTGCGCGGCATGCAGGATGCGGTGGCCAGCACACCTGAGTCGGATGCCATGAGCAAGGCGTTAAAGAAAAAGGGCTTTAATTTCGTGGGCACCACTATTTGCTACGCCTACATGCAAGCCTGCGGCATGGTGAATGATCACTTTATTGACTGCTATCGCCGCAAAGAGTGTGCGGCGTTGGCCAAAAAACTCTGATACCTCGCGCTGCTTAACATTCCTTGAATTGCCTGCCTTGGGCAGGCTTGTTACCCTCTCCTCACTATTAGAACCAATCGCTTGATTTATGCGGTCACGTACAAAGGTTGGTCACACCTGGCAAAAGCACATCCTTACAATTTATCATCATTCATTTTTTTGTAGTTGTTCATTGGAGCTTATTGATGAAATATTCCCTGCTGGGTGCCGCACTCTGTTTCGCACTGGCGCAGCCGTTGGCTCAAGCCAAACCGCTGAGCATTAAAACTGAAGCTGGTAATATCCAGGTCAACACCATCGCCGAAGGGCTGGAAAATGTCTGGAGCCTCGCGTTCCTGCCCGATGGCAATATGCTGGTCACTGAAAAACCCGGCCGCATGCGTATAGTGACTCCGGATGGAAAATTGGGTGAGCCTCTGCAGGGGTTGCCAAAAATTTATAACCAGGGCCAGGCAGGCCTGCTCGATGTAGTGCTTGCACCGGATTTTGCCATTAGCAAAAAAATCTACTTCAGCTATTCCGAGCCTGATGAAAAAGGCAAAAACAGCACAGCTGTTAGCTTTGCCACGCTCAATGGTAATAAACTGGAAAATGTCACGCGCATTTTCAGCCAACAACCCAAAATAGATTCCGGTGCCCATTTCGGCTCACGCCTGGTGTGGAAAGAAGACGGTACACTGTTTATTACCCTGGGTGATCGCTACAGCGAAAAAGATAAAGCTCAAACCCTGGATAACCATCAAGGCAAAGTAGTTCGTATTAATGCGGATGGCTCTGCCCCAAAGGATAATCCTTTTGTAAAAACCCCGGGTGCGCTGCCGGAGATCTGGTCCTACGGCCATCGCAATATGCAGGGCGCAGCAATCAATCCGCTCACCAAAAAACTCTGGACTGGTGAACATGGCCCACAAGGTGGCGATGAATTAAATATCGATGAAGCCGCGAAAAATTATGGTTGGCCAGTCATTACCTATGGCGAAAATTACGGCGGTGGAAAAATTGGCGAGGGTACGCACAAAGAGGGAATGGAGCAGCCAGCCTACAAATGGGTTCCATCAATTGCGACTGCAGGATTTATATTTTACACCGGTGATAAATTCCCACAGTGGAAAAATAATATTCTGCTCGCCAGCCTGAAAGAACAATCGCTGGTGCGCCTGGTGCTGGATGGCGATAAAATTGTTAAAGAAGAGCGCCTGTTGAAAAAAGAGTTGGGGCAGCGCTTGCGCTCCGTGGTACAGGGGCCGGATGGTTTGATTTATCTGGTGACCGATGAAAGTAAGGGAAAAATCTTGCAGGTTGCACCACAATAAGTAGCGCCGCAATAAATTAACTAAAATTCCCGCTCCGGCGGGAATTTTTTTCACTGATTAAACATGACTATGAATACTGATCCGTCATTTTTCCCTAATCTATTATTTGTTTATGGCACCTTGCGGCGCGATTGCTCCAGCGGGGCGCACCAGAAATATCTGAGTGACGCAGAATTTGTTACCAATGCCCAAGTGCGCGGCAGCCTGTATCGTGTGAGTTATTATCCGGCATTGGCGATAAATGACAGTGGATGGGTGCAAGGAGAAATTTATCGCCTGCGCGATAGCCAACAGCTCGCACAACTGGACGCCTATGAAGAATGTACCTATCCGGCATTACCTGCGCAGGAATATCAACGCTGCCTGATTCAAGCCCAGTCCAGCAAGGGCGATTGTTTTAATGTCTGGGTTTATGCTTACCAGCGTTCGCTGAATAATTTGCCGCTTATTGCATCGGGCGATTTCCTCAACCCTTGATAAATCCCGAAGATTTTCGCAACACCCTAAAGGCTGCTATACAATAAGCAAGTTCACCAGCCAGCCATCTCATTTGCAGATATACTGGGCCAAATAAATTAATTTGCGGCCAAAGGCCGCACATTTCCCCGAAGACCGGAGCCATCCATGAGCCGCTTTACTGCATTGAACTACGATATTGACCCGGTATTTCATGCGGCCAATCGTCCGGCGACACGAATAGGCGTATTACTGGTCAACCTGGGCACGCCAGATGCACCCAGTACCTCAGCTACGCGGCGCTATCTCGCTGAATTTTTATCCGATCCGCGTGTAGTGGAAATTCCACGGTTATTGTGGTTATTAATTTTGCACAGCGTTATTTTGCGCGTGCGCCCCAAAAAATCGGCTGCACTTTATCAAAGTATCTGGACCAGTGAAGGCTCACCCTTGCTGGTGATTAGCAAGCAGCAGCAAGCGGCTATACAACAGCAGTTGGGCGAGGGTTACAGCGTAAAATTGGGGATGCGCTATGGCAATCCTTCCATTGCCTCCGCTATGCAGGAATTGCAAAAAGAAGGCGTACGCAAAATTATTGTACTGCCGCTCTACCCACAGTATGCAGGGCCTACGACCGGCTCCAGTTTTGATGCGGTAGCCAAAGAATTAAATCATTGGCGTTGGGTGCCGGAATTGCATTTTATTAATAATTATTGCGATTACCCTTTGTATATCGATGCGCTGGCCAATTCAGTGCGTGAACATATTGAAAAAAATGGGTTGCCGCAAAAAATTATTTTTTCCTATCACGGCATGCCCAAACGTTTTTTGACTGCGGGCGATCCATACTTTTGTTTCTGTCAAAAGACAACACGTCTGGTGCAGGAGAAATTGCAGCTGGATAAAAATATTTGTATCACCAGTTTTCAGTCGCGCTTTGGTAAAGCTGAATGGTTAAAGCCCTACACCAATGAAACTCTGGCAAATCTGCCCCAAGAAGGCATTAAAAATATCGCGATTTTATCGCCGGCATTTAGTGCAGATTGCTTAGAGACTTTGGAAGAGTTGATGGTGGAAAATCGTCATATTTTTATCAGTGCGGGCGGGGAAAAGTATGACTATATCGCCGCATTGAATGATCGCCCTGACCACATTGCAGCATTGGTTGCAGTTCTGAAAAAACAATAAAAATTTGTAAGAAAACTCGACAACTATTTTTCATAAGCAGATCCCTCTAGAATGGCCGCGCCGTTATCGACTGAATCCGATATAGGGGTAACTATCGGGAGCAAACGCGGCTTCTACATTACCTTTTAATACCAAGGATCAGCTTATGAAAATCGCAAAACTGGCCTCTGCATTTGCAGGCCTGGTGTTGGGTGCCAGCGCACTCCAAGCTAACGCAATTCCCTTCGAAGTAGACATCACTGTTGATAACCAATATGCACTTTGGTACGGCACCGAAACTGCTGCAACTAACTTTGTGGGTTTTGATGGTGATTGGCCTTCAACCGAAACCTACAACTTCAACTTGCCTGATGATTACTTCATTTATGTGGTAACCCAATCGGATTTGGCGGTTGCTCAGGGTTTCCTCGCGCAATTTACCAATCTGGATAACAACTCGCGCTTTTACAGCCAGGATTCACAATGGCAAGTGACTGCAACCGGTCGCTATGGTTATGCGCCGTTCAACAATTCTGCTGCCAGTTTCTCTGAATTAACCAGCCAACTGGTGTTGGCCAATGCAGGCACAAACCCATCTGGCGGCTGGGTTGCTACCACTGCTGGCGATGCCAACGGCGCATCACCCTGGGGTACTCGCCCTAACATTGATGCCGCAGCACAATGGGTGTGGTACAACAGCAATGGCAGCAGCAATCCAACCATTGGTGGATACAACCACAACGAGTATTTGATTTTCCGCATCGCAGTAGACGCTAAAGAAGTTCCAGAACCTGCAGGCTTGGCTCTGTTAGGTTTGGGCTTGTTGGGCCTTGGTGCAGTAAGAAGACGTAAGGCTCAGTAATCTGAGTCTGAGATTCGATTGCCCCATATGGGGCAATCGAACCTGTTAAAAAAATCCCGCCAAATTTTCGCTTGATATCCTTCGTATTATTTTTTATTTAACACCGCCAACAACAACACCCAAAAACACAACACCAGATTAAACAGCGGTATCTGCAATTCCGCTGGCATGGCGTACACCACACAGACAGCTGGAATCCACACCAGCCAGTTAGATAGCACTACGGTGGGAATTTTTACGCAGAAAAATTGTTTATCCATGGCCGCGCGCCAGCGCGCAACATTCCAATCCGATTCCACCAGCAAATAAATTATCGTAATTCCCGGTGCTGCCCAAAAGGTACTGTAGATAAACTGGTCGGCGGCCATTTTGGTGATTATGGTTTGCCAATCATTGCCGCTGCCAAACCATTCAGCCTGAAAGCGATAAAACAAATCCACTTCCATTCCTTTTATGCCCCAGAAGAGCAGATAAAAAACCATCAACACAAATGTATTGCGGTCGCTAAATGATTTGCTTAGCCAGAGATACAAAAAAGGAATCAAACCGCCAAAAAATGCGGTGGCGATAAATGAATAAAAATACCCGTACTGCGCTTTTAAATCACCAAACCAGACAAAAACTGGTTTGGATGCTGGAACAAAAAAATAAATTACTAAAATGAGCAGGGCAAAAGCTTGTAGCACCAGCCCCGGTTTGAGGTTTTGTTTGAGTGCAGCCAATATGGATTGACGAATATTTGCCATTATTGATGACCAAACACTGTGTAGAGCATTTGCAATGAGAGCCCAACCAGCAACAACGCAAATAATTTTTTCAGCAACGGAATTGGTAAGCGGTGCGCGAGTTTTGCGCCCAACGGCGCGGTAAAAAAACTCATGGATGCCATAGCAATAACTGCCGGCCAATAAACATAACCGAGTGTGTAACCGGGTAAATTAGTTTCATTCCATCCGTTAATGATATAACCAAGCGCACCAGAAAGCGCGATCGGCAAACCAACTGCCGCTGAAGTCCCTATGGCTACCGGCAGGCTCACATTGCACCATACTAAAAACGGCACTGTGAGTGTGCCACCACCAATCGCCACCAATGCTGAAATAACACCTATACCAGTTCCCGCTGAACTCAGACCAATTGCACCGGGTAATTGACGTGATGCATGTGGCTTGCGATTAAGCACCATTTGCAGCGCGACACCGGCCATAAAACAGGAGAAAAAAATCGCCAGAGGTTGTGCGGATAAATAACTCGCCAAAAAAGTTCCGGCAAAAGTACCAACTAAAATTCCCGGTGCAATTTTCATTACCACCGGCCAAATCACTGCATTGTGTTGGTGGTGTGCACGCAGGCTGGCAATCGCAGTAGGCACTATGGCCGCCATGGATGTTGCCAACGCCATATGCACAAGGTGCTCGGCAGGATATTGTTGTTGCACAAACAAAAAAGTAAGCACTGGCACCATAATGCCGCCGCCACCAATACCAAACAGACCAGCAAAAATACCGGTAATGGCTCCGAGTATTAAAAAATAAAACAAAAAGATAACATCCATAGCATCAAGAGCTCGTAAAACGTTTACAGCGGATGAAAACTATTTAATAAAGCCTTTCAAGCGCGCAAGAGTGTAGGCATTAACGCTGGTGGCATCTTTAATAACACCGGCGATAATCATTGCTTCAAATTGTGCCTGCGTAAAAGGTTTGGCGATCAAACCTTCTTCTTCATGATCCAGAGAAGTTTGTTGCTGCTGTAAATCCGTCGCCAGATAAATATGGTAGCCCTGGTTTGAGTAACCGTACGCTAAATATTGATGCCCAATGTAAAGCATTTGCCCGGCAACCAAGCCAGTTTCCTCGCGCAATTCGCCAGCGGCGATAATGGCTGGATCTGCATCTGGAGTTTCTTCCCAGCTGCCTTGCGGCAACTCCCAATAGCGTGCTTGTACGGGATAACGATATTGCTCTACAAGATGAATATGGCCATCCGATATTGGAATAATCACCACGAAATCCGGTTTTTCCACCACACCGAAAATACCTTCTGCCCCACTGGGGCGCTGGATTCTATCCTCACGCACGCGCATCCATTTATTTTCGTAAACCGTTTTGCTCGCCAGGGTTTTTATTTCCATCATCATTACCTCTTGACAGGGTCAGCGCATCGTCAGTACCGGAAGCACGAACGTTGGTTAATTGCTTGGCTTTGGTTGGGTTTACCACCAGGTCGTTAGAGCGCGAGTGAATTCCCACGATCTGGCCTTCGTAAACTTCCACACCGGCGCCGAGGAACAAACGGCCACGATCTTGCAGCGGGTGCAAACCGTAGGCGAGGGTTTTGCCTTTCACCATAGAAACCAACACACCGTTTTGACGGCTTGCCACTTCACCTTCTTTTACCGGGCCGTAGTGGTCAAAAATACTGGTCATGATGCCGGAACCGGAAGTCAT
>JAGKWY010000083.1 GCA_021151625.1 Gammaproteobacteria bacterium
TGCAGTACCTGAAACCACACCGGTAAAACTCCGGGTAGCACTGTTAAACGTGACCCCGGATGGCAGGGGAGTAGAGCTGGTGTAAGTCAATGAGCCCTGCTGGTCATCGCTAAACGCGTTAGCGGCAACCGTATAGTTAAAGTTTTGCCCAATATAGGCAGTAGCATCCGGAAGGGGACCGGATCCTGTTACTGGCTTGCTATTAACCACCAGCGTCATGGAACTGGTTGCGGAAGCCCCGGCAATATCTGTCGCCATGATGACCAGCGTAAAGGTACCTGCTGCCACACTGCCGTTACTGCTAATAGTGCCGTTAGCCGGGTTGATGGTTAATCCCGTTGGCAATGGACCAGATACGGTCGAATAAATCGGCGCACCTTCACTATTGGTGCCTTGTTGGACAGTTTGCTCCCAGGTCGCGCTATAAGTCAGCGCATCACCATCTGCATCGGTGAACGCATTAGCGGGTAGGGCCTGGTTTAGGGAAGAACCCTGGGTAAATACTGTATTGGGTAACGGCACCACATTCGCCGTAGGTGGCGATTGCCTGTGTAGATTCACAGTAAATTGGCCGCTGGCCCATAAACCACTCGGATCTGTAGCTCGAACTTGAATATTTACAGTGCTAAAGGTGTTCAGAAAGCGGCTAGGAGGGGCACCCTTGAACTCGCCTGTATTTGCATCAAACGTCAACCAAGCCGGCAATGGTTGCGCCTGGATGACATTAGAGCCGCCGCCCTCACTACCATCCGATTGCCATACCTCTTGCATCCAATAGGCGCTATAAATCAGTGCTTCATTGTTTGCATCACTAAATGCATTGGCCGGCACAAAATAACTAAAGTTATGCCTTTCTTTGGCATTCTGGTTAGTCAATGTCCCTGTATAGACGGGGGCAGCATTAATGTTGATTGTGAGGGTGCGGCTAACACTCAAGCCATAAGGATCTGTTGCGGTAATGATAACTGGGAAGCTACCACCGATAACATTTGGAGTTCCGTTAATGGTTTTACCACTCAGGCTTAAACCAGATGGTAATCCCTCTGCGGTATAGACTAACGAGCTCTGTTGGTCATCACTAAAGGCGTTTGCGGGGATTTCATAAGAAAAGGGAACGTTATAGGTTGCTTTCAGATCATATAGCGGATTGGACCCTTCCAGGGGGGCACTGTTTACAACCAGAGTGAAGCTGCTTTTCGCTGACGCACCGGATGGGTCTTTCGCTGTAACCTCAATCTCATAGGTTCTGGCAATAAGGTTGTTATCACTACTAATAGCGCCTGTTGCACTGTCAATTGTCAGGCCGTGTGGCAAAGCAATCGGAACCTTTACGGTGTAATTCCCACCCTCACTATTGGTGTAGGTTACCGATTGCATCCAAACTGCACTGTAGGTCAGAGTATCGCCGTCTGCATCTAAAAAGGCACCAGCAGGTAAAGTGTGGGTTTGTGCAATACCCTGAGTAAACAACGCGTTCGGAATTGTTGTTGCAACTGGGCCAGACTGCTCCACAACATTGATTTCGAAATTGGCACTAGCGCTCGAACCCGCAGGGTCTTTGGCGCGCACTTCGATTTTATAGTTGCCAACCGATGTAGTTGGCGGATTGCCACTGAATTTTCTTGTGTTCGCATCAAATCTCAGCCAGTCAGGAAGAGGACCAGGCGTAGTTACCAGTGAGCCTCCACCTTCGGTACCGTTAGACTGCCAAGTCTGCTGAAGCCAATACGCTGTATAGGTCAATGTATCGTTATTGGCATCACTAAACGCAGGAATCTCATAGGTCCAATCATGGACTGTTTTAATGGTTTGATTAGAGATTGGTGGCGGCGCTACCGGACCAGAATTTACAATGATTTTAAAGCTGCGCTTTAACTCGAGCCCGTAAGGATCCTTCGCTGTAACATAAACTGTATAGCTGGCGTCTGCTGCCGTAGTTTTACCAGTAATAGATCGTCCATTTGCACTTAATCCTTCAGGTAACTCAGTGACTACATAAGTCAGGGAGCCAAACTGATCATCATTAAATGCATTGGCGGGAATAGTATATGTGAAGGGGCTATTTCTACTCGTTACAAGGTCTGGTAACGCAACGCCTTCTGTGGGCAGGGCATTTACTGTGAGATCCAGGCTCTTGGAAGAGCCAACACCAAAGGCATCAACCGCCTTAACGATAATCTTGTAAAGACGAGCGGGTACGGTACCATCACTAGTAATTGCACCCGTCGCACTATTTATTGTCAGCCCAGTTGGTAGCGGGCCAGGAACCTCAATATAAGTGCCGCCCCCTTCACCGCCAACACCCTGATACTGCATTTGTACCCAAACGGCGCTATAAGTTAAAGGATCACCCTCCGGATCCACAAATGAACCCGGGAGCAAGTTATAAGTAGTGGGGGCTCCAAAATTGAAAACAGCCGGAGGCAAAGTTCCTTCCGATGTACCACCGGTGATTATCAAATTGAAAGTTTGCGCAAAAAAAGCTCCAAATGGATCAGTTGCTGTTGCTGTAACGGAATAGGTACCAACAGACCTTGGTGTACCTGTGATAGTTCTACTCGCAGAATCAAATTTCAATTCTGGTGGTAAACCTGTCAGGTTATATTTAATTTCGTCCCCGTCTGGATCCGTTGCGGCAGGTAGCACGACATTCACAGGAGAATCTTTTGGCTGTGACACATCACCCAGCGCTTCCCACAAAGGTGCAGTATTGGTGGTCGAGATAATTATCGTAGTTTCGACAAAGGCTCCTGCCGTGTTTGTAGCACGCAAGACAACTGTCGCCAGGGTTTCAGATAGGGGTGTGCCTGAGAATGTTAGCGTAGTGGTATTGAATGTCAGCCATCCAGGCAGAGCGTTAGAAACCGTATAGGTTAATGCCAACCCATTAGGATCCAGTGCCGGAGGAACTACGTAGTTAAACAACTTACCAAGCGGCGCTATTTGATTGGTAGCACCACTCCAGATGGGCGCGCTCAGGGCCGCGGAGTTACTGCGAGCGTAATATTTAATGGTTCTGACCAAACGGCCAGCAGCATCAAATTTGTTTTCTGTTAAATAGCCAAGGGCATCTAACACCCCCACTTGGCGACCGTCATGGTCGTAGTAATATCGGGTAACCCGGGTACCTGTTTGAGTTTGGGTAACTTCGGAGGCACCGTTATAGGCGGTATAGGTCGCATTACCAGCCGCATCAATACGAGCACTTAAGCGCCCTGCATTGTCATAAGCAAACTGTATAGTCCGGTCATTTGCGGCATCGGTACGTACATCCGATCCTCTGATTAGTGATAATTTGGTAACGACCGATGTTGAACTATTAAACCAACTGGTAGTGTCCGCCAGTTTGTTGTATTCGATTTGATCAGTGACTTGATTGTTCTTATTGTATTTGTATTCGGTAATCTTACCGGTAGCACTGACACTGAATTGCACACGACCAGCTGCATCATAGAATGTATAGCTACGATTGCCCCCCGCATCGACCATCGACAGGTGACCAGTTGCATCATAATAATATTTGGATTGACGAGCCGACTCTCCCGATGCGGTTTGGCTGACGCTAATCAATCTTCCTTTATCATCAAAGGCCTGCGCCGTCGTCAAACCAGTTGCATTGTTAGTAACATTAATCTTGTATCTGGAGCCATCTGCACCATTTAAAGTTTCATAAACTGTCGTACTGGAGCCGCTAGCATCGGTGACATTCTGTACACGACCAAGGCCATCATAAGTGACAACACTTAACTCAGTGTTTTCATTTCTTGCTGTACCTCTGACGGCAATGGTCTTTTTTAATTGCCCATGTGCGTCATATACATATTTGGTAACGGTTGTCGCATTGTCCAGAACCCCATTACCACTGCTATTGGTAACCGCATAATCAATTTTTTCTGAAAGGTTGCCACGGGCGTCGTAATCAAATTTACTCAGTTGGAGCTTGGTTTTGTCCTGACCAGTTACCCAGGCTTCTAAATCACTTTCAGTAATGGAGGCCTCTTTATTGAGAAGGCCGGTATCATAAGTACCCTTGGTATACTGAATTGTGTTGGTTTGATAACCACGATTGTCATAACGATATTCAGTAACACGGCCTTCTGCAGTAACCACAAAACGAAGGCGACTGGCATTATCGTAGGTATAGCGGGTGGTTAGCGGGTCGTCAGGAGAGGCACCCTCATCGGCAGCATCCAGATCAGCTATGCGGTAGCGAGTTTCGGTTAGCAGCTGGTTTTTTGCGTCAAAGGTACGCGTAACCGTGTTACCCATTGCATCGCGTTCCAGGGTCCGATTGCCACGAGTGTCATATTTGTACACGACACTGTTGCCGCGACCATCAATAATCTGGCTAACATTGCCATCTGCATCATAGGAATATTCGGTGGTAATAATCTGACCATCTACCGCCGGGGTTTGTACTTTCTTTAACTGGCCATTGCTATCATAGGAATAAACCCAAGCCTGACCAAGTTCGTTAGTAACCTTTGTATTTGCAAGAATATTGCCGCTTGCCGCATTGTAATCAAACGTGTGCAAGCCATTTGCATCCGTTACGGTTTTAATGCGGTTAGAGGCATCATAGGTATAGCTAACATACTTGTGGCTGTTGGCGCCCGACAAACCATCACTTTGGCTGATGCCTGCAATAAGGAAACTGCTACCGTGATATGTGTAGGTTGTGGTGTAAACCCTGCCAGTAAGGATACTGTTATCTTCTGGACTAAGGTCAACCTTAACAGTTTCAAGGCGGTTATACGTATCGTAGGTGTAATGTACTTGTTGTGTAAGAAGGGTCCCACCCAGATCATCGCGCGCGCGCGCATCAACACGTCCTACTCGCCCATTTCCGTCGTATACAAACACCAGTTCCTGGCCAGAAGATAGATCCGTAATACTGCTTAATTTGTTGCCAGTGTAATTAAAGCTGGTGATATAACCGTTGGTATCTATGCGATGCTTGATTCTGCCAGCGCTATCGTACTTTTCGGTAATTTGAGTACTGCCATCAGTCCAGGTCCATTCATTTGAGGCGTACGTCAGAGCATCGACTGCCCCTGCACCCTCAAAGGATTCATAACGGCCATTTGTAACGTTCCAGCTGTATGTCGCAACATGGCCATCCCCTGTTGTTCGCTCCACAGTGCTACCCGGTTGATTTAGGGTGCCTGATTTTAATAATACCGATGCTTCACCATCCCAGCGCCAGCCATCATTATCGCCGTCTGATAATCCACCCAACGCGTTATAAGTACGCAACGCAGCTATATCAAGGCCCTTACCAGAAAGGCGTTCATCGCCAAATTGCAGTATCAAGTTACCGGTAGAAGCATTGATGTAGGATTTACCACCTGCCTGGCCCAATATTCCTTGCCCCACTTGACCCGCTGCTCCCAGCGTTGTGTTCGATGTATTTACCAACCCCAAGCCATTCCCGCTTACTACTGCAACCATTTCCTACTCCTCAATTTGAAATTTTTTCCTGGCACCTAAATAGCCATATAGGCATATATACGGTTTTGATAGGAAAAATTAAGGGTAAAAAAAACAAAATAAAGACTTCTTTACCAACGATATGAGTCGATGGCCCTGCCTGTTCAATTACTTGTCGCGTCGCCTCAGGTGGTTGACTTCCTGTGATCGGCTCCGCTGTTGATTGATCCGGCGTCGCAGGGTTAGCTGGCGATTCTTCTACTGGGGCAGTGGTGGGGTGGGGCTTGGGATGGTGTCACCAATACTTTCTTGCGGGTTGTAGGGTTTAAAGGTGGTGGTGGAGTTGTGTTTCTTGCTGCCGTTGACATAAACCTGATAATTGTAGCCAGTCAGGTTGCCGGCGCCGTCATAGTCGGTGTACTTGGTTATGACAAACACAGCGAAAAACTCGTGGCTGCTGTTGTTATTCTCGATGCTATCTCTTTAAAAATGATTGAAAGTGTTTGTGCTGAAGATCAAGTTCAATTCCCATATATACCTGGCCTTTTTTCTTTTCGCGAATTGCCACCACTAGTCAAAGCATTTTCTAAGTTAAAAAAACAGACCTGATTTGGTTGTGTGTGATGGGCAAGAGACGCATTTGTACCCCTTGTTGATAATGGTGAAGTTATTGGCTGTGCACTGAGATCAGAATAACATTAAGCCAATTTATATATCTATTGGCCATAGAGTTTCGTTAGAAACTGCTTGTGAGTGGATTCTAAAAATTTCTCCACATTATCGATTACCTGAAACAACTAGAAATCAGAAAGTTCAAAAGAGGTTCCCGAAAAGGGAACCCCATTTAAACACTTTAAATCTTCATCATATTCAAGTTCGCTTTCCAACACTCTCTGGTTCATTTATTAGTTTCTTTTTAAGAGGGCTCCAATGGAAAGTAGAAATAAGCTTTGCACCTTTCTATTCCACCGTAACAGACTTAGCGAGGTTGCGCGGCTGGTCAACATCCGTGCCTTTAATAATTGCAACGTAATAGCTCAGTAATTGCAGCGGCAGGGTGTAGAGAATTGGTGCTAACCAGCTGTGGATATGCGGGACGTTGATGACGTGCATGGTATCGTCGGATTCGAATTTTGCATCTTCATCGGCGAATACATACAAGATGCCGCCGCGTGCGCGGACTTCTTCCACGTTGGATTTTAATTTTTCCAACAAGTCGTTATTGGGTGCAACAACAATGATCGGCATATGTGCATCGATCAGAGCGAGTGGACCGTGTTTCAATTCGCCGGCTGCATAGGCTTCGGCGTGGATGTAGGAAATTTCTTTTAATTTTAGCGCGCCTTCCATTGCAATCGGGTACTGATCGCCACGACCTAAAAAGAGTGAGTGATGTTTATCGGCAAACTCTTCTGCAAGGGCTTCAATCTTTGGTGCAAGTGCTAAAGATTCTTCCAGTTTTGCAGGAAGATTTTTTAACGCGGTAACCATGTCTTTTTGTTGTTCTGCAGTCAGGCCATTGTATTTGCCTACCGCTAAAACCAACATCGCCAGGCCCACTAATTGCGTAGTGAAGGCTTTGGTAGAAGCCACACCAATTTCCGCACCGGCGCGTGTCATAAATGCAAGATCGGATTCGCGCACTAACGATGAGCCAGCAACGTTACAAATAGTGAGGCTGCCGAGGTAACCCAGTTCTTTTGCCAAACGCAGTGCCGCGAGCGTATCTGCCGTCTCGCCGGATTGGCTGATAGAAACCAACAAGCTGTTGGGTTGTACAAAGGATTTGCGATAGCGGAATTCGCTCGCGATTTCTACGTTGCAGGAAATGCCGCCGAGCGATTCTATCCAGTAGCGTGCAACTAATCCTGAGTGATAACTGGTACCACAGGCAACGATTTGAATGTGTTTTACTTTTTTAAATAATTCTGCCGCGCCATTGCCAAAGGTTTCATCCAATACCGATTCGCTGCCTAAGCGACCTTCCAGGGTATTCAACACCGCATTGGGCTGCTCATAAATTTCTTTCAGCATAAAGTGGCGGAATTTGCCTTTATCGCCCGCATCGTAGCTGGCGGTAGATTCATGCACTTGTCGCTCAACGGCAACACCGTCTTTATCAAAGATTTTAATGCTGTGGCGAGTAATTTCCGCTACATCGCCTTCTTCCAAAAAGATAAAGCGGCGCGTTACTGGTAGCAATGCCAGTTGATCGGAAGCAATAAAATTTTCGCCAATACCCAGGCCAATTACCAAGGGCGAGCCGGAGCGCGCAACTACCAAACGGCTGGCATCGTTCTTGTCCATCAACACTGTGCCGTAAGCACCGTGCAATTGTTTAACGGATTTTTGCACTGCCGCTAACAAACTATCGGTATTTTTTAATTCTTTTTGTACCAGGTGGGCGATGACTTCGGTATCGGTATCCGAGCTGAATACATAGCCTTCTTCTTGCAAGAGTGCACGCAGACGTGCGTGGTTTTCGATAATGCCATTGTGCACCACCGCGATATGTTCTTTGGAAACATGCGGGTGCGCATTGCGCTCGCTGGGCTCACCGTGGGTAGCCCAGCGGGTATGCGCAATCCCGGTACCGCCGGGAATAGGTTCGGCATGTACTGCATCAGATAATTCTTTTACTTTTCCCAAACGGCGCACGCGCTGCAATTCACCATTGCTGACCACGGCCACACCGGCTGAGTCATAACCGCGATATTCCAGGCGACGCAATCCTTCCACCAGAATATCTGCGACATCGCGCTGCGCTACAGCGCCAACAATTCCACACATGATTAACTCCTTGAGCTTTAGTAGTAGTGAAAATAATTTTTAATTAACTCGCTGTAGTGACATCAGCGATGTTTGTTCTTGTCCATCAACCAGATAGGTTTCTGCTTTTTCAAAGTGGTCTTTATCAATAAAGCGATATGTCATCCGCACCATGTGAGGATCTTTTTTGTTATTGAGGTTGGTAATATCAAGAAAATTAAATTGCAAACGCTTTGTGTCTTGTTGTGCGCTTGCTTTCAAGCGTGGCTGATTGCCACGCGCGCAGTAATGGGTTGCCAGCAATTCCGCTCCATCGCGATGAAAAATAGTTTCCGTCGTCTGTTTGGCCGGATCACCATACACTTCCACCAGCGCAGAATTGCGCGCAATAAAGTGATAGCGCAGACGAAAATTTTGCTCCTGTTCACTGGTTGCCTTCACCAGTTTCCAGTTGCCTTCTATGGCTTCAAGGCCATTAAAATCTGCTGCGGTTTGTGCATTGGTAATTCCACTCACCAAAGCAATAAACACTGGTGCCATCGTCATTAATAAACGCATTGTTAAATCCCTCTGTCAGTTGTTCTGTTGTGAAAAACGTCACTCTCTTATAAATCCTTTATCAACCAG
This sequence comes from Gammaproteobacteria bacterium, assembly GCA_021151625.1. Lineage (GTDB taxonomy): Bacteria > Pseudomonadota > Gammaproteobacteria > Pseudomonadales > Cellvibrionaceae > Cellvibrio. Next base: position 8,827 of record JAGKWY010000083.1, read on the forward strand.
CCGCGCAAATTACCTGCACGCCCTGTTGCTCAATCTTTTGTTTGTCTTGTTCATTAAGGCCGTTGTCCGTGACCAATACCTTGATCGCCGACCAGGGCAATTCGAGGTTGTGGATTTTGCGTCCGATTTTGTCGGACTCGGCCATCACAATCACTTCGCGCGCAACTTCAGCCATCACGCGGCTCAAGCTGTAAAGTTCGTTGAAGGTGGTAGTGCCGCGCGCAAGGTCCAGGCCATCGGCGCCGATAAAAAACTGGTCAAAGTTGTAGGAGCGCAGGATCTGCTCGGCGAGTTGGCCCTGGAAACCTTCGGATTTTGGGTCCCAGGTTCCGCCGGTCATCAGGATGGTGGGTTCGTTTTCCAGTTCGCGCAAGGCATTGGCGATGCTGAGGGAGTTGGTCATTACCACCAAACCCTGCTTGCCGGACAATTCCGGCAAGAGCGCAGCGGTGGTGGAGCTGCCACTATCGAGGATAATGCGGTTGTGGTCGCGGATCAGCTGCGCCGCGGCTTTGGCAATGGCTTGCTTACGAAGTGAAACTTTTTCGACCGGATCGCTCATTAATTCTTGTGGTACCAAAACCGCACCACCGTAGCGACGCAGCAGCAAACCATTGGACTCCAGCGCAGCCAGGTCCTTGCGAATAGTGACTTCCGAGGTAGAAAACTGCTCAGCCAAGGCCTCTACACTGACTTCACCACTCTCATTAAGCAGATCGATAATCGCCCGCCGGCGCTGCTGGGTATTGCGTTTGGTCATTTTTACTCGCCAAAAAGTTTCGATTTGAAAGTTATTGTAGCTTTTCGAAACTTAATAGCAAGTTTTATTTGATCATTTAAGCGTCAGTTTGACCTCGCCGGCCATTACGCTAGCTTTGACATGGCAGTTGCCCTTGCCTTGCTGCCACTCCAGATTGGCGCCCACCAGGAGCGAGCGCTTGCCAGATGTGCGCTCACCTTTTGCGCTGGTAAGTTTCACGTCACCCACAGTGGCATTAAGTACTGCCGACGCCAGTTGGCTCTCCTGAAGGGAGATATCAATTTCACCGGCATTAATATCTGCACTCAGACAAGCGCTGGTATCCTGAATAGACAATTCACCGGCACTCAAACTGGCTTCCAGTTTTTTGTCCTGGGGTACACCGATTTTTACTTTGATAGTCACATTGTTAAAGTCAGTGATACTGTCCGGTGTTAATGAAAATTCAGCTGTACTACCAGTCTTTTTCGCCCAGTCCAACCCCTTCAATAGATCCAAACAGGCCTGACGCTCCTGATCATTGCAAACCGCGGTCACTTCCGCCACCAGGTTGGTGCCGGTTATACCAACAATATCGACATCACCTGCGGGCACATGTACGCGAATAACTTCAGCGCTGGCGACATCCTGCTGCAAGCTAATGTGCCGCTCGCCCTCTGTGGCGAATGCTCCTGCAGAACAGAACAGTAATGCGAAGATGATGATGTGGTTACGATTGTTGTACATAGAATTCGCCCCGAATAAACAAGTAAGAAGAACACTGTTTATCTAGACGTGGGTAATGCGGATCTGGATTCCCCTTTATCAAAATAAAGAGTGTATGCAGCAACATCCCCGGACACGCAGGGATGAACCTGTGGATCAAATCAAATACTTGAGCGCTCGGACAACTGGCTCCGGGTGGGTTCCAGGTTGACACCACAACATCCCGTGGTTGCGGTGCCAAACCAGGAATGATTAGGGATTATTAACAAACTTGGACAACAGGCGCAGGTAAGCCACCTGGTAGTCATTGTGGTTTTCAGTGATCTGCCAGGAGTTAAGTGGCCAGCTGGTGTTGAAGTCCAGGTAGGCTTTCATCGCCGGTTGGCCTTTGGGCGGGTTGGGGGCTGCAGAACCACAACCGGCATTGGGGCTGCTGGAGGTGCAATTGCCATCCCAGTCGTAACCCGGGTTAGCACCACCCACCAGGAAACCGGGCGCCGGGCCATAGGTAGAAGTTCCGACTCTATCCCACAGGGCGCTGCCGTTGGTAAACCAGGTGTGGTAGAACTCGTTGACCGAGCTGTGTACCCCCAGGCTGTACATATTGGACAGGTAAACCATGCCCTGCGGGTTGGTGCCGTGCAGGTAATTCAAGTAGGCGAGGGCGGCATTTTTGACCTGGCTGGCGTCGGCGCTGCCGGCGTTATAGCTGATCAGGTTGGTAAAGCTGGTGCCCTTGCGCGACATGGAGCGGTTGCTGCCCCAGGTGAAATTGCCGTCACCACCCAAATAAACGCGATAGGCATCGGTATTGTTAGTCACCGCGCCCAGGTTAGAAGCGCCATTCATAGTACCGGCATACTGGGTTTTGATTTTGCTCGCCAGGGTCGCATCTGCACCGCTCAAGTTGGCGTAGTAAAGCCAGGACATCAGCTCGTTCTCGTTCCAGATATCCACCCAATTTGCTTTGTCGCCATAGTTACTGGTGACCTGGGTTTGATAGGTCGCACTGCCAGTTGCTGCAAACAGGTAGATAGCCGCGCGGGTTTTCTTGGTGGCGCGACCGTTGTTATCCACTTCCTGATCACCTGCACCCAACCCGGCATAGATACCGGTATTGTTATTCACAATTACCGAAGGGTTGGCACCGGCCCAGGTCCAGGCATTTTCAGCGCGGGTTTTTAAATCCGCCGCATAGGTGGTGTATTCGCTAATGTTCAAATCACCCAGTACTTTAGCGCCCAGAGCAAAGGCCGCTGAACTGCTCAGGGTAGCCGAGGTACTCGCCGGGCCATAGAAGCTGCGACCGGTTGCCGCAGAAGGAGGGCTGGCATGGCTCAGGCCTTGAATAGATAACACAGAGCCATCGCTGTTCTGCATTTTCTTGAGCCACTCAAAGCCCCATTTGATTTCATCGATAATGTCCGGCACCCCATTGCCCGATTCGGGGATACCAAAGTCATCGCCCCAGGCAGATGGGTTTTCCAGATAGGCGTGCAACAGGTTGATCAGGTAGTCCGCATGCCAGTTGGTGTACTTGTTAAAGTCGCCGGCATCAAACCAACCACCAGAGAGATCTTTCTCGGTACCCGCAACACCAGTAGTACGGTTATTCACGTCATACAGGCGCGACTCGGCATCTTGCCCGGTCTTCAGGTGGCTGGCGCTATCGGTCCAACCCGCTTCGGCATAAGGCTGGTTTTTGGCAAAACCGGCACGCTGGTAAAAGAAGGTGCGAAACGCATGGCGCAACACCGGCTTATAAATATTGGCGCCAATGGTAAAGCTGGGGGAGCGAACATTTTTGGCGCTATCTACCACCGCATAGGTGCCAGGAGTAGTCACTGAGGAGAAATCAAACCACCAGACTTTATCGCCTGAGGTCGTATGGGTTGCACCTGAATTCCAGCTACCGGGTGCTGCCGTCAGCACAGCCGTGCCAGTATTCATATCTACCAGGCTCAAGCTGGCGCTGGGGGCAAAGCTTTGCGCGGCGTCATACCCGGTTTGCGGATCACGAATCACCGCCACTTTTTTCGCATCAGGCAAATAACCAAACTGATCCACCACAATGAAACTGCTAATGCTGAGCACACCACTCGAAGAAGCAACCACCGAAGAACTGGTTGCCCCTGCTGATGAACTCGCGGGCGCAACTGATGACGGTGCTGCAGAAGAGGTGGCAGGTGCAACCGATGAAGACGACGGTGCTTTGCTGGAGCTGGCCAAGGGTGCGGAACTAGGCTTCACATTACCGGAACCTCCGCCGCCTCCACCTCCGCCGCAGGCAGTGATAAATCCAGTCAGGGTCAGGCCGATAAATAGTTTGGATAGGGGAAAACTGCGCGGGCTCATAAATTGCTCTTATTAATTATCTGATTTAATTGCCAAATGATAACGGTTCCACAAGGTTGCAGCATCAACTTCTCGTTAGCTTTTTAGATCTTTACCTTCTCTTTTGCCATTTTCGGCTTTAGCCACAAAATCCGGCGCACAAGTGCGCGACTTGTGCGCCGGCTGTGTATTACCTCAAGGGTTTACTAATTCTACCCAAGGCTGGCCATTGTCCAGACGCACCGGGCTATAAACGCCGACATAATTTTCCGGCAGGGAATTTTGCAGTGGACTTTTATTCGCGGAAACGCCCCAGCGCGCCTGGTAATAGTGATAGATCCCGGAGCCATCTTGCACATAAACCTTTGCGTTCTGGCTGTAGGAAATGGTGCTTTGCCAGAGATTATAACCACTGATTGGATGGCTAACGCTCCCGCCGCCGTTAGTGCCGCCGGTAGTCACTTCATTTAAACGGCTAGTGGTGCTAATAGAAATATCGTCGAAATAGGAATATTGATCGCTGGCAGGTGCCCAATCTGATGTGCTGCCGCCAAAGAAGGTTTCGAATAAAAACTTGTCGATACTTACCGACACTGAATTGCGCAGCATCAAGCCAGAAACCCGTGACACTTCCTTGCCATCAATATAGGTAGTGACCGCACCGTTGTATTGGTTGGCCGTTCCCAATTCAACAAAACTGGTGATGGTGTACCAGCGCCCTTTGCTAAAGAAGCTGGCGAGGGGTGAATAATCCCCGCATTCTTCCTGTTTGACCGGATTATAGAGATACAAGAATCCATTGCCGTTCTCACGCCACATAAAGCGCGCACTGAAACCATCCAGCAAACTGTTGTTAACGCATCCGGTTGGCTTGGTGCCGTTATATCCCGCGAGGCCTGGCAACTTGCCACCTTTTACCCAGGTGAAATTGCTGTCGAAGAGCACTTTGTATTGCAACCAGAGTTGTGTGTGCGGCCCACCCGGAATCGGGTAGGTAAATACGGATGCGGAGCTGCCACCAATTTGATTGGCTTTGTAAGTCACTCGTAATGCACGATTGTTTGCATCGAGCGGATCGACCACTATCGTCAGGCGATTATCCGCCACACCCGCCGATGTACCCGGAGTAAATCCCCAATCAGCGCTGAACCTTGCCACGCTATAAGCCCCGGCGGTGTGCTGCTGGAAATTATTGTTGTAGAGGGCAGGCGTATTACTAACTGAAGAGTGACTAACAAAAGAACTGCTTAATGAGCTTCTCGACGAACTGACCGAAGAGCGGGAACTGCTCGTTGCGACTATTGATGATGATTTGCTTGAAGGAGCAATACTTGACGAGCTTTTGCTGGAGGACACAAGGGTGCTTGAAGAAACGCTGCTGGAAGATGATTTACTGGAAGAGAGCACTGATGAACTGGCAGTCACCGTGCCGCACGCCCCCAAATCAGTCCAGGCATTAGCCCAGGCCCAACCCACACCCGGTTCATAAGGCCCACCAACTGTACACCAACCACCGACAGTACACGAAAATGCACGGTTAACATTTTTTACGATCTGGCCGGTCGCATAGCTTAGGCCATTTTGGTACTGCGCAAGGTTGCCGCATTCGTAAGCATTACCAACCGCACTTGCCAGCAGTGAACTCACACCCAATGCCAGGGTGCTAATCAAATTTTTGCTCATGGTTTTAACTCCGGTTTTTATTAGGACTCACAGCAAACGGATTGCTGCGATTGGCGGAAATCCAGAGCGTTCAACGTGTAGTGGCATGGTGTCATTATTTTTTGCGCTGATCTTTATCGTTTTGGTTTAACTAATCATCCCACTTTTTACCATTTCGGATTTTTACTAAAAGTCGAACCCGGAAATACAACCTGCCGCACAATTAAACCGACAACAAAGCCTATAGCAACATCTACAACGAAACCTGTAACAATATCTACAAACAATACCTGCAAATAATCCCGCATAAAAAAAGGAACCTTGCGGTTCCTTTTTACAATTTCTTTAACGGTAATCAACCCATTAGAGTTTTTTCGGTCGCTCCCAACCTTGCACATTGCGTTGCTTGCCACGCGCAACAGCGAGCTCTGCATCTTCTACATCTTTGGTGATAACAGAACCTGCACCTACAGTAGCACCAGCACCGATTTTTACCGGTGCGACTAACGCGGAGTTGGAGCCAATAAAAGCGTTATCGCCAATTTCCGTTTTAAATTTATTTACGCCATCGTAATTGCACGTAATGGTACCTGCGCCCACATTGACCTTGCTACCCACCTTGGCATCGCCGACATAGCTAAGGTGATTTACCTTGCTACCATGGGCAATAATGGCTTTTTTGGTCTCTACAAAATTGCCGATTTTTACTTCGTCCGCCAAATCGGTGCCCGGGCGCAAACGTGCGTAGGGGCCGATGTCACAATTGGCTGCCATTACCGATTCTTCGATATGGCTAAAGGCTTTAATGCGTGTGTTGTTGCCAATCTTGCTATTGATGATCACGCAGTTGGGTTCAATCACTACGCCATCACCTAACACTACATCACCTTCAAAAACGCAATTGACATCGATGACTACATCGCGACCTGCCGTTAAAGTTCCGCGGATATCAATACGATGTGGATCAAGCAGGGTGACACCTGCATCCATTAATTCATTGGCTAATTGCCGTTGATAAAAACATTCCAATGCGGCTTGCTGGCGACGGTTATTAATACCTTCAACTTCTTCAACGGCATTAGGTTGTTCAACATGAATTGCAATGTTATCGGCTTTGGCCATGGCAATAATATCGGTGAGGTAATACTCACCCTGCGCATTGTTATTTTTTAATTGCGGCAACCATTTTTGTAGATGCGCCGCTTGTACCGCCATTATGCCGGTATTGATTTCAGTAATTTTTTTCTGCGCATCACTCGCATCTTTGTGTTCAACAATGGCGACTACCGCATTATTTCCATCGCGTACTATACGGCCGTAGCCGGTGGGATCGGCCAGATCAACCGTGAGCAAACCCATTTGTTTTTCGCTTACACCGGCAATTAATTTTTGCAGGGTTTCCGCACGCGTAAGCGGCACATCACCATAAAGGATTAACACGATCGCGTCGTTGCGCACTTGCGGCAATGCTTGTTGTACCGCGTGGCCAGTGCCCAATTGTTCGGCTTGCAATACGAATTTCACATCGGGCGCGGCCATTTTTTCCTGCACTTTTTCCGCGCCGTGGCCAACGATAATTAGAATTTGTTCGCCACCTACCTGGCGTGCGGTATCCACCACATGTTGTACCAGCGCTTTGCCGCCAATCGGGTGCAACACCTTGGGTAAATCCGAACGCATGCGCGTCCCTTTGCCAGCAGCGAGAACAAGAATATCGAGCATAAAAAATTCCCTGGAATTAGTTGTCATTAAATTCAAAACTGTAGTCGCGCTCTACTTTGGCGATACGGGTTTTAAAAGCGCTGTACCAACGTTCACGGCCCAGTTGTTGTGCCAGTTGGTGATCGAGCTGCGCTTTCCACTGGCGAATTGACTCCAGGTCAGACCAGTAGGAGACAGTTATCCCCAATTCTTCCCGCGCCGATTCAATCCCCAGAAAACCGGGCTGCTGGCTGGCGAGCTCAACCATTTTATCGGCTGTCTCGGCATAACCGAAATCGCGCTCACGTCTGAGCGAGGTAAAGATGACGGCATAGTAGGGCGCTTGGGGCGTTTTTGCGATCACTATTGTTGCTCCACCAAAAGGGCAAAACTGAGGCAATAAAAAAGGCGACTCGGAAGTCGCCTTTTTTATCACATCAACATGTATTGTCCACTTACTTGCCAGCTTTTCTTTTGATGGCTTGCAAGGTGCGCAACTGGGCAGCAGCTTCTGCCAATTGGGCGGCGGCGCGCTGGAAGTCGATCTCGCTTGATTGATCTGCCAGTTGTTGTTGCGCTAATTGCTGTGCTTCCAAAGCTGCAGCTTCATCCATATCGTCGGCGCGCAGGGCGGTGTCCGCCAGCACAGTGACATGGTAAGGCTGAACTTCAAGATAGCCACCGGAAACGAAGAAAATTTCCTCAGCACCACCTTGTTTGATAAGACGCACAGGA
>JAGKWY010000084.1 GCA_021151625.1 Gammaproteobacteria bacterium
GTAGTAATCAAAGTGTGGGCCCACGCCACCTTTATCGGGGGCGTAGCTAATCATCAAATCATCCAGTCGCCAGTTGGGAATAAAGCGGAAATAATCCAGTAATTGGTTTACTTCCGGAACCCATTGGTCCACCGCTTGAACCAGTAAAGTCCAATGAGTTGCGGGCAATTTTTCAAACGTTTTTTCGTCGAAGGGCCCGTTGCGCAGTTCCCATGGCGTAGTGCCATTTTCCAATACAATACGCGATTCCACTTCTTCTTCCAGTGCGAGACCGGCGAGTTCATCCGGCGCAAGGGGAGATTCAAAATCAGGAAATGCATTGCGAATTAGTAGTGGCTTTTTTTGCCAATAATCGCGCAAGAATTCTTCAATCGGCATATCGCCGAGGTGAGTAAGTGGGGTTGGCATTTGGGCGTTCCTGCAAGGTTTACGTAGGTTGGGGTGAGCTTGCGAACCCCAACTAGACCATATTAAAAATTACGATAATGTTTGAATAAAAATGTTGGGGTTCGCAAGCTCACCACCAACCTACAAATTCAATATAAATCGCTAAAATTAAGGGCTCATTTGAGCCCTTGATTTTAGTTAGGATTAAATCGCTTTCGCTTGATCTATCGCATTGCCAATGTAATTGGCAGGAGTGAGATCGCGCATGGTTTGTTTTGCGTGCTCAGGAATATCCAGGGTTTCCACAAAGGCAGCTAATACTTCACGAGTGATCGCTTGACCGCGAGTAAGTGCTTTCAATTTTTCGTAAGGCTCAGGCACATTGTAACGACGCATAATGGTTTGGATTGGTTCTGCCAATACTTCCCAGGAATTGTCCAGGTCTTCAGCGAGACGTGCGCGGTTAATTTCCAGTTTGCTCATGCCTTTCAGAGTCGACGCATAGGCAATCAGGCTGTAACCAAAACCAACACCCATATTGCGCAGCACTGTGGAGTCGGTCAGGTCGCGCTGCCAGCGGGAAATCGGCAACTTTTGTGCGAGGTGGGTAAAAATTGCATTGGCAATACCCAGGTTGCCTTCAGAGTTTTCAAAATCGATTGGGTTAACTTTATGCGGCATGGTGGATGAACCCACTTCGCCAGCAATGGTTCTTTGCTTGAAATAACCAAGGGAAATGTAACCCCATACATCGCGGTCGAAGTCAATTACGATAGTGTTGAAGCGTGCAATCGCATCAAACAATTCAGCAATGTAATCATGTGGTTCGATCTGGGTGGTGTAGGCGTTCCAGGTCAGACCAAGGCTTTCTACAAATTCTTTGGCGTTGGTTTGCCAGTCTACTTGTGGGTAGGCAGACAAGTGGGCGTTGTAGTTACCTACGGCACCGTTAATTTTGCCCAACAACTCTACCTCTTTAACAGCTTTCAATTGGCGACGCAGACGTGCAGCCACGTTGGCCATTTCTTTACCTACGGTGGTTGGAGATGCAGTTTGGCCGTGGGTGCGTGACAACATGGAATCGGCAGCGTAATCGTGCGCGAGTTTTACAATTCCATCGATAATTGCTTCGGCATCTTTGATAAATACCTTGCGACCTTCACGCAACATCAACGCATGCGACAGGTTGTTAATATCTTCAGAGGTACAGGCAAAATGTACAAACTCTAATACTGCCTCGAGTTCAGCGTTGCCTTTGAATTTGTTTTTCAAAAAATATTCAACGGCTTTTACGTCGTGGTTGGTGGTGCGTTCAATATCTTTAACGGCTTGGGCATCGGCTTCATTGAAACCAGTGACTATAGAGTCAAGCAGTGCATTGGTTGCAGCACTAAAGGCTGGCACTTCAGGCACGCCAGTGTGACGGCTAAGTTGTTGCAACCAGCGCACTTCCACTTCAACACGGAAGCGAATTAAACCGAATTCGCTGAAAATACTGCGCAGTGCAATAGTTTTGTTGCCGTAGCGACCATCTACCGGAGAGACCGCATTGAGTGCCGAAAGAGTATTGAAAGAATTGTCCATTGTGTTTCTCAACCAAAAATTAAATGAAAGTTAAAAATCAATGCATTAAATACGACGCAATAAATCATCTACCTGACGGGCGATTTCCTTGCGATTAAAGAGTAATTGCCAGCGGTTGCCACCGACCTGGCGCCATAACATGGCAGAGCGAATCGAGGATAGTAAAAGGGCACGAATCTGGTTGGCGATGCGTTGTTGTTGCAGGTAATTGTAGTCGCCATTTACCTGAATGCGAAAACGGAATGTACTGATGGTTTCGCTATAGAGCGTGCCTAAATTGGCGATGACATTATCGTGCGTGGAGGAAAAGTGCTGCGCTTGTTGATTCACTTGATCAATGCGACTGGCAATAACGCCCAACATATCCCGACGTCCAGCCAGTTTTTTTTGTAAATGCAGTACGCCCAAGCCATAACGCAACGCTTCGCGATGTTTTTGCGAATTAGGTTGTAGCAATTCACGCATAACTTCGAGGCCGGTACGCAGGTTTTCTATCTGGCCGCCATACACTGCCAAAGTGCTGGAGGGATTGAGGTCCAGTATGGACTCAATATTACATTTAAAGGCCTCGGGCGGCAGGTAACCAGTTTTGGCAACTTGCTCTACCAAGGCTGCGCCTTGAAATATGCCGGCGAGGGCGAGGGTTATGTCTTGCCAATTTTTGCTCACGCGCTATCTCTCATGCTGAAAACAGGTTTGAACGGTAAAGGATCAACCGAATTAGCGGTTGTCGGTAGATTCGATGACTGCGCCACCCAGGCAGATATCACCCTGGTAAAACACCACGGATTGCCCTGGAGTGACAGCCCGCTGCGGCTGGTCGAAAGCGACATCCAGGGTGCCATCCGCCAGAATTTGAACGGTGCAATCCTGATCAGGTTGGCGATAGCGGGTTTTGGCTGTGCATCTCACCTCATGTGAGGGCGGAATGCCATTAATCCAATGGGCCTGTTGGGCAATTAGATGATTGGTATATAGAAGAGGGTGGTCGGTACCCTGTACCACCACCAGAACATTGCGGGCCAGATCCTTTTGCGCCACAAACCAGGGTTCTTCGTTGGCACCTTTGACCCCGCCAATCCCCAACCCCTGACGCTGACCAATGGTGTGGTACATAAGGCCCATATGCTCGCCAATGACTCTGCCGTCATCGGTTTGGATCTCACCCGGTTGGGCGGGTAAATATTGCTGCAGGAAATCCTTAAAACGGCGTTCGCCGATAAAGCAGATACCGGTACTGTCCTTCTTGTTATGGGTGATTAAACCGTGCTCTTCGGCGATGCGGCGTACTTCGGGTTTCTCCAGTTCGCCTACCGGGAAGAGCGAGTGGGCAAATTCGTTCTCGCCTACCGCATGCAGGAAGTAGCTTTGGTCTTTGTTGGGATCTAGCCCTTTTAACAGATGGGCGCGTCCATTGATATCAGATCGACGCACATAATGGCCGGTGGCAATCAGCTCGCCACCCAGCATGCGCGCGTACTCCATAAATACTTTGAATTTGATTTCACGATTACAGAGGATATCCGGGTTCGGGGTGCGACCGGCTTTGTACTCTTCAAGGAAGTGCTCGAAGACGTTGTCCCAGTATTCTGCCGCGAAATTAGCCGTATGCAGCTTGATACCTATACGGTCGCAAACCATCTGGGCATCGGCCAGATCGGCTTTAGCGGTACAGTATTCAGTGCCGTCATCCTCGTCCCAATTCTTCATAAACAGGCCTTCGACCTGATATCCCTGTTGTTTAAGCAATAGTGCTGATACGGAGGAATCCACACCGCCAGACATGCCCACAATAACGCGTGCACCGGCTGAAACTACGGGATTGGAAGCTTGAGTCATAAGGAAATAGCAGCAGTTCAGAAAAAGAGGCGGGCATTTTACCTGCCCGCGCCAGTCACTGCATCATGACGAATGGCCTCACCAATAAATGTTGTGCGGAAATAAGTAATGCCATTACTGGGAGCGGTATAAAGATTTACGCCGACCACGCCAGTTAATTTTATCGACCAACCAGTTTCTTCAAGTGTTTCGCGAATTGCCGCATCAGCCAGTGTTTCATCAGGGTCAAGATGACCAGCAGGTTGGTTGTAAACTTTTTTTCCATCTGATTCTTCATACACCATTAAATAACGATTATCGCGTTCAATAATGGTTGCAACTGTTACGTGGGGAGCCCAGGTCATAAAAATCTCACTAGCGATAAATGTTCACACGGAATTTTACTGAATGATTCTGCAGTTTGAAATCTGATAGCAAAGATAAAACAGCCAATTATTTTTGTCCTCTAAGTTAAGATTTCAGCGTTGACCCTGTTGTAATTGCTTTGCTAGGCTCAAAAAATAAATTATTTGCAATCAATTACAAGGATGTCTATGAGCAGAACCGCATTGGTTTTTTATCCGAAGATATTTGTCGGTTTTAATAAGACTCAGCTTATTGAGCGACAATTGATAAACGCCAGTTTTATCGGTAGTCGTTTTCGCGCATCGCCAGCGTTTACTTCAGGCACTGCGTATCGCCAGTTAATTCCTCGAGTAGATTCACTCTACAAATACCAACACAGCATTATTCGTATTCACATTCAATCTATTGGACAATGGTTTTCAGTTGCTCGGTCTACCATGATTGAGCGTGGTAACTTGGTGATTGTCGAAGGGGATTCCTTTGTTACTGGCCACACCCAATGTTCTGGTTTGTGTCAGTTGCTTTATCGGATTACCGGGGATGAGTATGGAGTTGAGGTTGTGGAAGATTTGGCTTGTCTGGGAATTAGTGAGCCAGAGTATTGCTAACCCCTCACCACGCTACTGACATAAACTGGCTGGCAGGGGTTGATAATGCCCCTGTGCCGGTGATGAATGTCATGAATTCCCCAAGAGCCTAATAATTGTTTGGAAGAGTCGTCCAAAAGGGAATATGATTTGCCAACCGACCGTGCGGTCTGTTGTTGTGATGATTACAAATCTAAACTAAAAAGGTTACATTTTGTGACATTTGTGGATTTGGGTTTTATTGGTGCATATGCAACAATTTCGCAGCCTGCATAGCCGAAACTTTGGTTGGGATACTTGGTTTCAGGCGTCTTGATTATCCCGCTGTTGTGTCTATTCCTGGTAGCTATTTATACCTGTGCATCTTCTCTTCTTATTTAATGGTCTTTGTATATGAGCAAACTGAAATCATCATTGATAGCGTTCTTCAGTCTGTTGGGGGTTCTGGCAATTGTTGCTGGTGTCAAGGCAAGTCAAATTGCAACCCTGATGAGTGGCGGGGCTCCACAGGTGCCGGCGGAAACGATCAGTACCTTTACCGCCGAAATGCAACAATGGCCAAATACCTATACAGCTATGGGAACGGTTGAGGCTTCAGAGGGTATTGTGATTTCGGCGGAAGTGGCCGGTAAAGTGAAAAAGATTGAGTTCAAATCGGGCGAGCAAGTCAAAAAGGGCACTGTGATCCTTGTGCAAGAATCTGGTAATGAGGAGGCGCAGTTAAGCGCTGCAGAAGCGAGATTACGTCTGGCCAAGTCTAACTATGATCGTCTGGTAGAGCTGCGTAAACGCAATACAGTATCTCAAAGCGAGTTGGATGCTGCGGTGCAACAAATGGAATCTGCGCAAGGTGATGTTAACGATCTGAAAACCACATTACAGAAAAAGCTGGTGCGCGCGCCTTTTGATGGTCGCTTGGGTATCCGTAAAGTGGATTTGGGTGAGGATATGCAGGTAGGTACAGAAATTGTGTCGCTGCAAGCCATTAATAGTGTGCGTGTGAACTTTCCTGTCCCACAATTCTGGTTAATTCAGATGACCCGCGGTTTGCCGGTACAAGTAAATGTTGGTGATGGTTCAGATGCAAACGTGCAAGGCCAAATTACCGCCATTGGCGCTGAGATTAATACCACTACGCGCAATGCAATTGTCCAATCCAATATGGGTAACGAGAAGAACCTGCTAATTCCTGGTATGGCAGTGGAAACTACTGTCACCCTGTCTGACCCGCAAAATGTGCTTGCTGTCCCAGCGACTTCAGTAATTTTTGCTACCTACGGCGATACCGTATTTGTGGTTGAGAAAGCTGAAGGCGGCCAACTTACAGCTCGTCAGCAATTTGTGCGCCTGGGTAAGTCACGTGGTGACTTTATTGAAATTCTGGATGGATTAAAACCCGGTGATGTGGTCGTGAGTGCCGGTGCATTCCGTCTGCGTAATGGTCAATCGGTAGTAGTTAGCAGTTTGCCAACTCCTGAATTCAAGCAAGAACCAACACCCAGTGATAGCTAAAGCGAGCTGGACTATTGAATGAAATTGGTTGCCGGGTGAGTTGCCCGGCGGGTTAGGTTTGGCCACGATGGCTGCCCAGTCTTATGCTGAGACTTCCGTATGAAATTTACCGATATTTTTATTAAGCGCCCGGTACTCGCCATAGTGGTGAGTTTACTGATCCTGATTCTGGGGATTCAGGCCGGTACCAACCTGACAGTGCGGCAATACCCGCGCAGTGATATGTCAGTCATTATTATCAATACTGTTTATGTGGGCGCTAATGCCGAATTAGTGCGCGGGTTTGTGACTGCACCGATTGAACGCGCTATTGCATCGGCAGGTGGTATTGATTACATCGAATCGCAAAGTGCTATGAGTTCATCCACTGTCACTGTGCATTTGCGTTTGAATTACGATCCGCTGAAAGCGATGACCGAGATCTCGGCCAAGGTGAATCAGGTGCGTAACGAGTTGCCACCAGAAGCCGAAGTGCCCGCTATTCGTATTGAGGCCGCTGACTCGCAGTTTGCTGCCGCTTATTTGAGTTTTAGTTCGGAGATTCTGGAGCAAAACCAGATTACTGATTTCTTAACCCGTTCTATTCAACCGCGTTTAATTGCGGTGAATGGTGTGCAGAAAGCAGAGGTTCTGGGTGCGCGTACCTTTGCAATGCGCATATGGTTAAAGCCTGACCGCATGGCTGCTTTGAATGTAACGCCTGTGCAAGTGCGTGCGGCTTTGCAAGCGAATAACGTACAGGCAGCGGTAGGCCAAACACGCGGTACCTATACACAGGTAAACCTGCGCGCTGATACGGACTTAAAAAGTGTCGATGAATTCAAGCAATTGGTTATTCGCAATTCTGCTGATGGAATTATTCGTTTAAGCGATATTGCTGATGTCGTTTTGGGAGCGGAAAACTACGATACAGTGGTTAACTACTCAGGTGATACTGCGGTATTTATGGGTGTGTGGGTTGCACCTAATGCCAACTCACTTGATGTGATGAAAGCGGTTACCAAAGAGATGGAATTGATTAAAGCGGAGTTGCCTTCCGGATTGGATGGGACTATCGCCTATGACTCCACCAAATATATTGATGCAGCTATTCATGAAGTAGTTAAAACCCTTACTGAAACATTGCTGATTATTGTGGTGGTGATCTTCCTGTTCCTCGGTTGGAGCCGCTCGGTAATTATTCCTGTACTGGCTATTCCTCTGTCGCTGGTCGGTGCTCTATTTATCATGCAGGTGTGCGGGTTCTCGCTGAATTTGCTAACACTATTGTCCATCGTGCTCTGTGTGGGCTTGGTGGTGGACGATGCGATTGTTATGGTGGAAAACATCGAGCGCCATATTCAGGATGGAATGAAGCCGTATCAGGCAGCAATCATATCTGCGCGCGAACTGGCCGGGCCAATTTTGGCGATGACAGTAACCTTGGCCTCGGTGTATGTACCCATTGGTTTGCAAGGTGGTTTGGTTGGATCTTTGTTCCGGGAGTTTGCGATAACCCTTGCGGGCGCAGTAACTATTTCTGCGATTGTGGCGATTACACTGTCGCCGATGCTGGGTTCGCGGATGTTGAAGTCTCATACCGGGCTAAATGCACCGCTTGAGAAACCGTTTGAAAGTTTCCGTATCTGGTACATGCGCAAGCTGGATACCTCGTTGCAAAATCGCTTTGGTGTTTATATTTTCTGGGTGGGCATCGCTGCTATGTGTATCCCGCTCTACAGTATGTCACCCAAAGAATTGGCACCTGTGGAAGATCAAGGCGTTATATTCGGTATTGTTGAGGCCCAAGCCAACTCGACAGTAGATCAGTCTGCTCATTACGGTAAGCAAGTGAACGAAGCGTTTATGAGCGTTCCTGAAACTGACTTTACCTTCCAGCTGACCATGCCTACCGGTGGTTTCTCCGGTATGGTTACCAAGCCATGGGAAGAGCGTGATCGCGATGTATTCCAGATGATGCCGGAAGTGCAACAAAAGCTGAGTGAAATTGCCGGCGTGAAAATTCTACCAATTACTCCGCCAGCTTTGCCGGGTGGTGGTCAGTTCCCGGTAGAGTTTGTTATTGCGTCAACTGCGGATATTAAAGAAATTTACGGTTATGCCCAAAAGCTGGAAGAGGCGATGGCAAAATCGGGCAAGTTTTATTTCCAGACACTGGATGTGAAAGTGGATCAGCCAGATTACAAGCTCAGCATCGACCGTGAAAAAGTGGCTGACTTAGGCTTGGATTTGCAAACCGTGACCAATGATGTGGGCACTTTACTCGGTGGTGGTTGGGTGAATCGTTTCAATATGTCTGGCCAGAGCTATAAGGTCATTCCCCAGGTTAAACGTGAGTCGCGTTTGACACCGGAAGATCTGGCAAGCCTTTATGTAACTGGGCCTGATGGTAATTTGATTCGCCTGGATCAGGTGGCCAGCCTGACACACTCTACCGAGCCGCGCAGTATTAACCGTATGCAGCAGCTCAATGCGGTGAAAATCAGCGGTGTGCCCGGTGTAACTCTTGCGGAGGCGTTGAGCTTTATTGAATCGGAAGCGCGCAATATTCTGCCCAATAGCTACACCATTGATTACACCGGCGAGTCACGCCAATTGAAGCGTGAAGGCAACACTTTCTTGCCAGCATTTATCATGGCAATAGTGATGATCTTTTTGGTGTTGGCAGCACAGTACAACAGTTTCCGCGACCCATTGGTAATTCTGGCTGGGTCTGTGCCCCTGGCTATGTTTGGTGCGCTTCTGTTCACCTTCTGGAAAATGCCCGCACCGGTTCCATTCTTCACCGACGGCTTTACCAGTACGCTCAATATTTACTCGCAAGTTGGCTTGGTAACCTTAATGGGGTTGATTGCGCGTAACGGAATTCTGGTGGTTGAGTTTGCTAACAAGCTGCAAGAAGAAGGTATGGCCAAGTTACAAGCGATTCGCGAAGCCTCTTCATTGCGTTTGCGCCCGGTAATGATGACTAGTGTTGCGACAATTGCCGGTCATACACCGCTGATTTTTGCTGCTGGTGCAGGTGCTGAAGCGCGCAATTCAATCGGTATCGTTCTGGTACTGGGGATGACTATCGGTACCTTCTTTACCCTGTTTGTTCTGCCATCTGTGTACATGCTTCTGGCTAAAGATCACCAGCATGATCGCGAAAACCTGGAGCATTTGGCTGAAGCCAATTAATTGTTCATTGCTACAAAAAAGGGTGCCAATTGGCACCCTTTTTTGTTAGGGTGCGCCCGAATTGAGTTCTTCCGTGCCTCTTAAGGCATCTTTAGTTTTCGAGGTAAGGTTATGGCGACCAATACGAACACCAATCAACAAATTCCCGGCGTTAAACATATTATTGCTGTTGCTTCGGGTAAGGGTGGAGTGGGCAAGTCCACTACTTCAGTAAACCTGGCGCTGGCGCTGGCGACAGAGGGGTTGAAAGTTGGGATTCTGGATGCCGATATCTACGGCCCCAGTCAGCCGCAAATGCTGGGGGTTGGTCAAAAGCGTCCGCAGATTGTTGGTGAGGCAGGGCAACAACAAATGCTGCCGCTGATTGCCTATGGTATCCAGTCTATCTCCATGGGGTATCTGGTAACTGAAGATACCCCAATGCTCTGGCGTGGCCCCATGGCAACCGGTGCATTGCAGCAATTACTAATGCAAACTCGCTGGGATAATTTGGATTATCTGGTTATCGATATGCCTCCCGGTACTGGCGACATTCAAATTACCCTTGCGCAAAAAGTACCTCTTACCGGCGCGGTGATTGTGACAACGCCTCAGGACATTGCCTTGCTTGATGCGAAGAAAGCCGTGGAAATGTTCCGCAAAGTTAATGTGCCTGTACTGGGTGTAGTGGAAAATATGGCGATCCATATTTGTACCAACTGCGGTCACGAAGAGCATATTTTTGGTGAAGGTGGTGGCGAGCGAATCGCACGCGATTATCACACGGAATTACTTGGATCTCTGCCGCTGGAACTATCGATTCGTGTTGATGCAGATGCGGGAAAGCCTTCTGTAGCTGCAAATCCGGAGTCTGCCATCAGTCAGCGCTATCGTGCAATTGCACGCAAATTAATTGCGAATGTTAGTGCTCAGAATACACAAGCGGATAGCTTTCCTGATATTGAATTCAGTGATGACTAATTGGATTGGTTGCTGCAAATAAATTGCCGCTAAATAGATAGCCCGATTCGTTAAGCGAGTCGGGCTTTTTTATCGTCCCAAAGGCAGGATTTTTATGCGTAAGTTAAATGGATTGTTGATAACCCTTGGTGTTTTAGCAATTTCGTCGTTATCAGTGGCTGGTACTTACCAATCGCTGACGGCTGATTGCGATGGTTTTCCTCAATTACCCGTTGTGAGTATTAGTGGAACCTGTTTGGGATTGGTTGCACAACGCGATCAGCAGCCACTCTTAAAAATGCCGCGCAGTCTGTTGCAAACAACTGATAATAAATTGCTGATTGTCGATATGGGTGGCTGGAGCCCGGGGCGCGGGCAATTGCTGATGTTGGATTATAGTGCCCCAAATAAAACTGCCCGGGTTTTGCTTTCACAGTTAAATCTTCCCCATAAAATTTTAATGGGGCCTAATAACAAAATTTATATTTCAGAAGCAAATCGCATTCGGCGTTTTGAATGGAAAGATGGCAGCCTGACTAGTATCCAGACAGTAATTGATGGCTTGCCTTACCACGCAGACTATCTGCACCCACTGAAGAACTTTATTTTTGATTTGCAGGGGAATCTGCTAGTGAATATTGGCAGTTCCTCCGATCGTTGTGAAAAGAAAGTGCCCTTGGCTGATTGTAAGTCTGGTGTAGAAGCTGCTATTCGTCGTTATGCCTACAATCGGGAAACCGATAGCTTCTCACAAAATTATGAAATCATTGCGCGAGGTTTACGCAATTCCATGGCGCTGGCGGTTCATAGCTCCGGAACTGTTTTGCAAGCGGAAAATAGTATGGACTTTCCCGATGCAAATGAGCCTTATGAAGAACTAAATGTTATTGAGGGTAATGGTTTTTATGGCTGGCCTGTATGTTACAACAAAGATGTGGCGCTCGACGGAAAGCCTTGCCGTGAAGCAAATTACCGCGCGCCTTGGACAGTATTACCGCCACATGTAGCACCATTGGACATGCTTTATTATCAACACAAGAAATTGCCGCAGCTAACCAATAAATTATTGGTGAGTTGGCATTGATACCGGGTGGTGGGAAATCGTTTGGTCGCTTATGAAGTTGACGGGGCAGGGCGACCAAAATTGCAAGATCGCGCTTACTTTTGGCGCGCGCCGGAACAATCAGGTGGTGAATATACCAAACATCTAATGATGCCAAAGGCTGGTTTGGGAAATGAAAATAAGATGCATGCGTTGGTTGCGCAGCACGAGGAAATTATTTCGCAGTGGCATGCTGTGCCTGGCGTTAGGCCGGAAGGCGCTCCGGTCGGATTAACCCAGGCAGCAGATGGTAGTGTGTTTATTGTGGATGATCGCAATGCAGCAATTTTGCGCTTATCAGTCGGCACGTCTTATACATCGCAACAGCTTTCGCATGTGCCAGCAAGGGATATATCGGCCAAATCTTTATTGCCGCCCAGTGAAGTAACTGCATTACTGAAGAGGCGTTGTGCTCATTGCCATAATGAATTACACAAACAGCCTGAGCAATTATTAAATCTCGATCGTTGGTTGCAGAAAAGTGTGGAGGCAAATACGTTAATGGAGCAGCGTGTATTTAAGGATAAGGTTCGACCCATGCCAGCAGATGGGCAGTTAACGCCAGCTGAAAAATCTATATTACAAAATTGGTTTAACACTATTTAAACTTTTACGGCTGCTAATAAAAAGCCCTCAATTGAGGGCTTTTTATTAGTCATTCATGTGCGGATTAAAACTTTGGTAATTCATCCAGCGTAATCATATTTGCATGGTTGTAAACCTTGGTCTTGTGCGCGCTGGTGTTGTAATACTCACCACTCCAGAAATTGTCTTTGTGGGTTGTTGATTCCAATGTGGTTTCATTAAAGTTGCCATCATTCCAGGTCATAAACCATAACCACCAGGCACCATCAGTTGCGATTTTATCCGGGTCGGGAATGTAGCTGTTTTCACTCAATGCAATTAACTTATTTTCAGCAGAATATTTGCGTGCCTGGGTATAAGTGCTCAGTTGGGATTTGTAAGTTTTGTTATCGCTGCCGTCATAAATATCGTGGCTCATTACATCCACGACATCATCCCCCGGGAACCAAGCGGCATTTTGGCCGTTCCACACCCACAATAAATTATGCAAGCCATGGTAATTCACCAGTCGGTCATATACGTGTCTCCAAAGCAGAATCTGTGCAAAGGCTTGCGGTACTCCATCAGTGCGAGTACGCCCCCACCAGAACCAGCCATCACCGTTATTGCCTGATGCTTCGTGGAGCGGGCGCCACAGAATAGGGACGCCAGCATCATTTAACTTTTTCAATTCTGTGGCGATTAAATCTATGCCCGCATTAATTTGTGTATAGGCGGCACTATTTGTATCCAGTGCCCCATCTTTCACGGGAATTTGGAATGCGGTGTCCTTGGTATAAAACTGTGCGTTGTTGACATCACTGGTGTTCAGTTTGGAGGGGTCGCGCCAATGCCATGCGAAAGTTACCAGGCCGCCTTTATTGGCGTAGGCGATAGCTTCTTCGGTTTGTTTGACGCCTTCGGCCCAGTTGGCGGTCATACCGTAGTTCATAAAGTCATAGCCCATAAGGGCAGGGTATTTTCCTGTGTCTTTATGGACTCGCTCGGCCATGTCTATGGCGTCTTTCCAGGTCAGGTCTTGTTGGCCGGTAAGCGTAGATTTGCCCTGAATGCTGCGCAGATAGGTGTAAATGGCGCGGGTCTTGGTGGTTGCATTGGTATCCACGGGCGTATCGCGGCCAGCGATTGTGGGCAAGCTGGTGCGGTTGGTGGGGCAAAAACCGGTAGCTATGCAATAGTTGCCATTTTCAAAAGCCCAGCCTGTTTGATTTTGGCTGCATACCGCCCAGGACTTGCCATCTACCTGACAGTTTTGTGCAATAGCTGCACTGGAGCTGCTGGCAGATTTTGAGGTGCTGGAAGAGCTACTGGATGTAGCGTTGGAACTACTGCTGGAGGTTGCTTTGCTACTAGCTGTTCCTGGCGTTGAATTGCTGTTTCCGCTGCCGCCACCTCCGCCACCACAGGCAACAAAGGTCAAGCTAATGCCAATGGCAAGTGGAATTGCCAGTAATCTTGAGTACTTCATGGGTTCTCCACGCTTTTTATGCTTATCAGTAAGGGATATTGGGTGCCGGCGTCATTATGAGTTTGTGTAACCGGTTACTGTCGGAGTATATAGATGTAACCGTTTTCAAGGAAGTGTGTCGCAAAAATAATCTTATTCCGAGATGGAGCGAGGGTTGATGGTTATATCAAGAGGCTTGGCGATTTGGCCTGAGTGTGCATCTCATGTAGAATGCGCGCCTCGATTTTCCTGCCTGTTTCAGGCCAAAACCCAATTAGACTGCATGCCATCATGGAAATTAACCCCTTATTAAATGCCTTAAAAGACCTGTCTGAGCGCACAGATGTGCTTAGGGGGTATCTTTGACTACGACCTCAAAAAAGAGCGCTTGACTGAAGTTGAGCTGGATCTCGGTGAACCCTCGGTGTGGGATAACCCTGAACGCGCCCAGGCGTTGGGGCGTGAGCGCTCTTCGCTGGAGATGGTGGTAAAGACCATTGATGATTTGGATAACGGCGTCCGCGATTCACGTGAATTGCTGGATATGGCTGTGGAAGAAGATGATGAGTCCATGGTTGCCGATGTTCAGGCGGAGTTGGTGCGGCTGGATAAGCAATTGGGTGTTTTGGAGTTCCGCCGTATGTTTTCGGGCGAGACTGATCAAAATAACGCTTACCTGGATATTCAATCCGGTTCAGGTGGCACTGAAGCGCAGGACTGGGCTGAAATTGTTTTGCGTATGTATTTGCGTTGGGGTGAGGCCAAAGGATTTAAGGTCACGCTTGAAGAAGTTTCTGCTGGTGATGTGGCTGGCATTAAGAGCGCTACTATTTATTTTGAAGGCGAGTATGCCTTTGGTTGGTTGCGAACAGAAACCGGTGTGCATCGTTTAGTGCGCAAATCACCATTCGATTCTGGTAACCGTCGTCACACATCTTTCTGTTCCGTGTTTGTGTCACCGGAAATTGACGACAATATTGAGATTGAAATTAATCCGGCCGATTTGCGTATCGATACCTATCGCGCGAGCGGCGCCGGTGGTCAGCATATTAACAAAACTGATTCAGCAGTTCGTATTACCCACATTCCTACCAATATTGTTGTGCAATGCCAGAACGAGCGTTCACAACATGCTAACCGCGATAAAGCCTACAAAATGTTGCGTGCAAAAATGTACGAGCAGGAAATGCAAAAGCGCAATGCAGAAAAGCAAGCGATGGAAGACAACAAGTCAGACATTGGCTGGGGCAGCCAAATTCGCTCTTATGTATTGGATGACTCGCGCATTAAAGATTTGCGCACCGGAGTGCAAACCTCCAATACCCAGGCAGTACTGGATGGCGACCTGGATCAATTTATTGTAGAAAGCTTGAAGGCCGGTTTGTAATTTCATTTTTTACCGAGCGATTTTATTAATCCATTTTCCTAATGACATCAGTGAAGACTATGAGTAACGAAAACCAAACAATACAAGCGCAGGACGAAAACAAACTCATCGCTGAACGCCGCCAAAAATTGGCCGCTATTCGCGAAAAGGGTAATGCATTCCCCAATGATTTCCGTCGCAATGACAAGAGCGTGGATTTGCAAGCGCAGTTTGGTGAAAAGACCAAGGAAGAATTGGAAGCACTGAATCATGTTGTTAGTGTTGCAGGTCGTGTTATGGCAAAGCGCGGCCCGTTTATGGTGTTGCAGGATGGTGAAGGTTCCATCCAGTTGTACGCTGACAAAGCAGCCCAGGAAGTGATTAAAGACAAGTGGGGCGTGTGGGACATGGGCGATATTGTCGGCGTGAAAGGCGCGCTGCACAAATCCGGTAAAGGTGATTTGTATGTAAACCTGGAGGATTTCCAGTTACTTACCAAATCTTTGCGCCCGCTGCCAGATAAATACCACGGTTTGGCTGATCAGGAAATTCGTTATCGTCAACGCTATGTGGATTTGATGGTAAACCCCGAAGTGCGCGATACCTTCCGTTTGCGTTCCAAGTGCATCAGTTTTATCCGTAACTACATGAGTGGGCGCGGTTTTATGGAAGTGGAAACACCAATGCTGCACGTGATTCCCGGCGGCGCATCTGCGCGCCCATTCGTGACTCACCACAACGCGCTGGATATGGAGATGTTTTTACGTATCGCTCCTGAGCTGTATTTGAAGCGTTTGGTTGTTGGTGGTTTTGAGCGTGTGTTTGAAATTAACCGCAACTTCCGCAATGAAGGTGTATCCACTCGCCACAATCCAGAATTCACCATGATGGAGTTTTATCAGGCTTACGCGGATTACAAAGACCTGATGGATTTGACGGAAGATCTGCTGCGTAAACTGTGTATCGAAGTGACTGGCGGCACCACGCTGAAATATCAAAATAGTGAGTACGATTTTGGTAAACCATTTACGCGCTTGTCAGTGTTTGATTCAGTACTGCAATATAACCCAGGTGTAACAGCTGAGCAGCTGAGCACTCTTGAAGGTGCGACCAAAATTGCAGAATCCCTAGGCCTAAAAGTAAAACCAGGTACTCCATTGGGCAAACTGCAAACCGAAATTTTTGAAGAGACTGTTGAGCACAAGCTGGATCAGCCAACTTTCATTACCGAATACCCAACTGAAGTATCGCCCCTTGCGCGCCGCAGTGATAGCAATCCGGCAGTGACAGATCGTTTTGAATTCTTTATCGGTGGTCGCGAATTGGCTAATGGTTTCTCTGAGTTGAACGATGCAGAAGACCAGGCCGAGCGTTTCCTCGAACAAGTGAAAGCGAAGGACGCTGGTGATGACGAAGCAATGTTTTACGATGCAGATTTTGTGCGCGCATTGGAATACGGTTTGCCGCCAACAGCAGGTGAGGGTATCGGTATTGATCGTTTGATTATGCTGTTTGCCAATGCACCGTCTATTCGCGATGTATTGCTGTTCCCGCACATGAGACCGGAATAATCTTTATGTGAAGATGGCCCTGGTGTTGTAGAAGGTTATCTCTGTGTCCGAAAAAGCGAGTCTTCTTGATGGGGGCTCGCTTTTTTTCTGCCTAAAAAAATTCACAAATCCATCAAACAAGTTTCATATTTCTATTACATGATTGGCTGTAGTTTGCTGCATTTGCTATGGCTTATAACTCTGAAGGAGATAGACATGTATAGATGTATTGTGATGGCAATAGCGTTATTTTTTATAGGTTTTATACCAGTCAAATCAATGGCTACCACAATTAACCCTGTCTTGGGTGAGTGGTATTTGTTTGATGTTGATGAATTGATTGCTAAAGATTCTAACCTGGAGTGGGTTGATGCGCAGCTTGATTATGCGCTTGGTTATCAAGGTGATGGTTCGGCGTTATCGTTTGTGTTTACTCTCTCTGGTCTTGCCCGTTTAACGGTAGTTGATGCCGGAGTGGCGGGTGATATTTTTGGTGTGCTGATTAACGGCTTCTCTCACCAATCCTCGCTTGTCTCGGCAGGTTCCCTGGTTGATATTGGGGTTGATTTTGATGCTGCACTGAGTGACGGCAGCTTTAGTTATCTTTCATTGTTATTGGAGCCTGGGACCTACACTATTACCGGCTTGTTAAAACAGTCAGCGGTAGATGCAGATTCCATTCCGTTCAATGCTACTGTGGGCGGTTTGCGTATTTCAGCCGTTAATGAGCCGGATACATTTGTGCTTGTACTGGTTGGAGTGATGATGATATGGCTTCGCCGTCGTTTGGTCGCTGCAAAAAAAGTGGGGGCGCTAGTATGAGCCTTACTAAAACCATTGCTGCTTCGTTAGCGTTATTTTTTCTTTCAAATTTTGGTTGTGCCGCTGATGCCAAGGTGAAAATTATCGCTTTTAATGATTTTCACGGGCAACTGGAGGCGCCGGGTAGCTTGCGTGTAAATGCTGCATCTGCGACACCAACAATTCCTGTAGGTGGTGTTGAGTGGATGGCAGCTTATGTCGATTCATTAAAAGCAAAAAATCCCAATAATGTGGTTGTTTCGGCGGGCGATTTAATTGGCGCTACCCCCCTGATTTCAGCTTTGTTCCACGATGAACCAACCATTGAGGTGATGAATCGATTAGGGCTTGAATTTAATGCCGTAGGTAACCATGAGTTTGATGAGGGGCGCGATGAATTATTGCGTATGCAAAATGGTGGATGTCATCCAATAGATTCGAACACTTGTCAGGGGGCTGCGGTAGGTACGCCAGTTCCATTTGAGGGGGCCGATTTTTCGTTTCTCGCAGCAAATGTACAGGATGCTGTGAACAAGAAAACATTATTTGCTCCCTACGCAATTAAAACGTTTGGAAAAACCAGGGTCGCCTTTATCGGTATGACACTCAAGGAGACGCCAACAATTGTTTCCCCTGGTGGTGTTGCTGGTTTGGATTTTATGGATGAGGCGGCAACGGTCAATGCGTTAGTCCCCAAATTACGTGCGCGCGGCGTAAAAGCGGTGGTAGTGTTAATTCACCAGGGGGGAACCCAGCCTGTGACCCAGGCAGCAGATACTATTAATTCATGTATTGGCAACCTCGCTGGAACACCCATAGCGCCAATTGTGAATCGCCTGGATGATGAGGTGGATTTGGTGATTTCAGGGCACACTCATCAAGCCTATAACTGCATGCTGCCTAATAAGGCTGGGCGCATGATTTCAGTCACCAGTGCAAATTCCATCGGGCGTGTTTTGACCGATATTGATATCGATGTGAGCCCGACAACGGGTGATATCACCAAAGTAAGTGCGCAAAATAAACTGGTGGATCGCTCTGCAACAGGAATTGAGCCGGATGCAGAAATTGCTGCAATTGTTGGGAAATATCGTGCTCTGGCAATGCCAATTGCCAATCGGGTTGTTGGTGAAATCACTGCGGCTATGCCGGACTCGGCGGTTACTCTTGCAGGTGAGTCTGCGTTGGGGGATGTGATAGCGGATGCGCAATTACAGGCAACTGCTGCAACCGGTTTGGGGGAGGCTGTAGTTGCCTTTATGAATCCTGGTGGGATTCGCGCACCCGGGTTGTTGTTTCCATCAAGTGCAGCAGGTGAGGGAGATAGCAAGGTTACTTATGGTGAAGTGTTTACTGTGCAGCCCTTTGGTAATAGCCTGGTGACTCTTACGCTAACGGGTGAGCAAATACATATTTTGCTTGAGCAGCAGTTTACTGGTTGTCATGCGGGTAATGCGCCGGCGTCCTGGAATTATTCTGCGGCGGATACAACAGGGCAGTCATTTAATCGTATTCTGCAAGTGTCGAGCGGCTTTTCTTATGTATGGTCGTCTATTGGCGCAGCTTGCGATAAAGTGGATCCGGAATCAATAAGACTAAATGGCGTGACGATTAATCCGGTAGGTCAATATCGTGTGACGGTGAATAATTTTCTGGCGGATGGTGGTGATAAATTCTATGTGCTGGCAAAAGGAAATCGGCGTTTAGGTGGGGCACAGGATGTGGATGCACTGGAGGCATTTTTTGCGAACCCATTAAATGATGCGGATATCTCTCGCAATGGTGTGCAGGTTGCGCCAGGTTTGCAGAATCGAATTGTGCGATTGAATTGAATTTCTTTGAGGGAGCAGTTTGAGGAAATAGTTTGAAGAAATAAAAAGGCCGCAAATTTGCGGCCTTTTTATTGTGCTCGAAAGTAATTATTTTTAGAAAATTACTTTTTTGGATAGTCGCGCTTCGGGCTGCCAGTGTATTGCTGACGTGGGCGGCCAATTTTGTACGAAGTGCTAACCATTTCATTCCAATGAGAATACCAACCTACTGCGCGGCCCAAGGCGAAGATCACGGTAAACATCTCGGTTGGAATACCGATAGCTTTCATGATGATGCCTGAGTAGAAGTCTACGTTAGGATAGAGTTTCTTGGAGATGAAGTAAGGATCTTCCAGCGCAATTTGCTCGAGGCGTTTTGCGATGGCAAGCAGTGGTTCATTTTCCAAACCCAATTCAGATAATACTTCATCACAGGTTTGCTTCATTACTTTAGCGCGTGGGTCAAAGTTTTTGTATACGCGATGGCCGAAACCCATCAGGCGGAAACCAGAGGTTTTATCTTTAGCGCGTGCAACACATGCTTCAATATTTTCAACAGTGCCGATTTCTTCCAGCATTTCCAAAACAGCTTCGTTGGCGCCACCGTGAGCTGGGCCCCAGAGTGTTGAAATACCTGCTGCGATTGCAGCGAAAGGATTGGTGCCTGATGAACCGGACAAGCGAACGGTTGAGGTTGATGCATTTTGTTCATGATCAGCATGCAGAATAAAGATTCTGTCCATTGCTTTGGCAATGGTTTTGCTCACGCTTGAAGGTTTGCCTGCGGTGCCGAAGGTCATGTTCAGGAAGTTTTCGGCGTAATCCAGGTTGCTGTCAGAGGCTACAAACTCTTCGCCTTTGCGGTGTTTGTAAACCATTGATGAAAGGGTGGAGATTTGGCCGATAAGGCGATAAGCGGTTACTTTGCGGCTTTCGGCATTGGTAATGTCGATTTCTTCGTTGTATACGGCAGCCAGTGCAGCAACAGCGCTGCATAGAATCGCCATAGGGTGGGATTCGCGCTTGAAGCTTTTGATGATATTGGCAACGGAGGCGTCTACAACAGAGTGCTTTTTAACTTCTGCAGTGAATTCTTCTTTTTGTGCCAGGGTTGGCAGTTCGCCATTCAGGAGGAGGTAGCAAGTTTCGATGTAATCAGAGGAGACAGCAAGTTGTTCGATCGGGTAACCACGGTGGAGTAACACACCTTCATCGCCATCAATAAATGTAATCTTGGATTCGCATGAGGCGGTGGACATAAAGCCCGGG
>JAGKWY010000085.1 GCA_021151625.1 Gammaproteobacteria bacterium
ATGTGGAAATCAACCAGGAAAAACTCTTTCGCGGCGCCATGTTTGAAGACGATGGAGCACTCTTTTTAACCTCTCTGGAGAGCGTGAAAACATCATGAATAACCAATTCAATGACAACGACTTTGACAACCTGATGAGCGCGGGCGAACTGGGCTTACCGCCCCTGCAGGAATCTGTTCCCTTCAACAATCCGTTTGATGTACCCGCATCGGTGCCGCAAGTGCCACAACAGGATTTAAGTTTCTTCGGCAAGATTCCGGTGAATGTAACCCTGGAAGTCGCATCAACCGAAATTCCGCTGAAAGAATTAATGGAAGTGGATACCAGCAGCGTGATCATGCTCGACAAACTTGCCGGTGAACCGCTGGACGTAAAAGTAAACGGCGCACTCTTTGCAAAAGCAGAAGTGGTAGTGATGAACGGCAATTACGGCCTGCGTATTCTGGAATTAACCGGCACTGGCGTGAGCGGGCTGACTTCATGATGCGTTGCATTCACATCATCACAACATTAGTACTTTTATTGTTGCCATCGCTGTCGTTCGCGGCGGGCGGTGATATCACCCTGTTGAATATCACCGACACCGAAAATGGTCAGGAGATGAGCGTCAAATTGCAGATACTGGTGCTGATGACGCTGCTCGGTTTTTTGCCGGCCATGTTGATGATGATGACCTGTTTTACGCGCTTTATTATTGTGCTGGCCATTTTGCGCCAGGCGATTGGTTTGCAGCAGAGCCCGCCCAACCCGGTATTAATCGGTGTGGCTTTGTGTTTAACCCTGTTGGTGATGCGCCCGGTGGGCAATGAAATTTATAGCAAGGCTTACGTGCCCTTTGAAGCCGATCAAATCACCCTGCAACAAAGTTTAGGTGAAGGAAAACAAATCCTCAGCCGCTTTATGCTCGCACAAACCAGTGCCAGCTCGCTCGATACCATGATCGCCCTCTCCGGTGAAGCGCGGCCGAACAATTTAAAAGACCTGGATTTTTTTGTACTGCTGCCGGCGTTTGTATTGAGCGAATTAAAAACCGCCTTTCAAATCGGTTTTATGATTTTTGTGCCGTTTTTGGTGATCGATTTAATTGTCGCCAGTGTGCTTATGGCCATGGGGATGATGATGCTCTCGCCCATGATGATCTCCCTGCCGTTTAAATTAATGGTGTTTGTGCTGGTGGATGGCTGGACACTATTAGTCGGAACACTGACAACCAGCATTCAGCCCTTTTAGCGACGTTCTTGTTAAACATTCTTGCTAAAAGTTAGTTAACCCTGTTTATAAAAGAGATAACTGCCATGATGACTCCGGAAGCAGCAACGACCTTAATTGCCAACGCGGTTTATATCACCGGGTTGGTGGTGTGTGTGCTGATTGTGCCGAGTTTGATCGGCGGTTTAATCGTGAGTATCTTTCAAGCGGCAACCCAAATTAATGAGCAGATGCTGAGTTTTTTACCGCGTCTGTTAATAACCCTTGGCATGTTGTTATTTGCCGGCAACTGGATTCTGCAAACGCTGAGCGATTTGTTTGTACAAATTTTCCAGCAAGCCGGAACATTAATTGGCTAGGGCCAATTAATTAGCCTATGACCACGGCCCCTATTTTTGAACTCAGCCAATTGCTGCGCGACGCGCAAGCTTATTGGTGGCCATTCTGCCGGTTGCTCGCACTGCTGAGCATGGCGCCGCTGTTCAATCACAAAAGTGTTTCTACTCGCGTGCGCGTTTTGCTGGCGTTAGTGCTGACCTTTGCCTTGGGAAAAATGCTCCCGGTACCGCCGGAGATAGAGCCGCTTTCGCTTAAAGGGATTATGACTACCTTTGAACAAATTATTTTTGGTGTAATTTTGGGCTTGATGCTGCAACTGGTATTTACCATTTTTATGCTGGTGGGCGAAGTTATTTCCGGGCAGATGGGGATGAGTATGGCCCGTTATAACGACCCCACCAACGGCGTTTCCTCCTCATCGATTATTTACCAGCTGTATTTTATTTTGCTGGTGTTTTTATTTTTCTCTATCGACTGTCACTTATTAATTATCAGCGTTTTTTACCAAAGTTTTGTGCACTGGCCTGTGGGTGGCGGTTTGCACTATTTGGGTATTGAAGCCTTTTTGCGCGGTATTGCCTGGACCTTTTCGGCGGCGGTATTAATCAGCTTGCCGATCGTTTTTTGTATGGCACTGGTGCAATTTTGTTTCGGTTTGTTAAACCGTATTTCACCGGCCATGAATTTATTTTCGCTCGGCTTCCCCATCACCATTCTAGTGGGCTTGCTGTGTATCTACCTGACCCTGCCCAATATGCCACAGAGCTACCTGCATTTAACGCGCGAGCTGCTGGACACTATTGGCCTTGTGCTGCAAGGAGCCTGATAAATGGCCGACGACAGCAGCAGCCAGGAAAAAACGGAAGAAGCCTCCGCCCAGAAACTCAAAAAGAGTAAGGACGAAGGCCAGGTTGCGCGCTCCAAAGATCTGGCGACGACTATCTCCTTGTTGGCAACCTTATTGGTATTGAAATACAGCCTGGGCTTTTACTCGGAAACCCTGCGTGAAAGTTTTCGTTTATCTTACGTGAATTTTCACGAATCCAGTATCCGCCTGGACGATTTGCAACTCCTGCTAACCGAAAACATTATTTTATTTATTAAAGTGTTGTTGCCCTTGTTAATCACACCAATACTGGTTGTGAGCCTGTCATTAATGCCCGGCGGCTGGGTATTTGCCAGCAAGAATTTTATGCCGCAATTCAGCCGTATGAACCCCATTAAAGGTTTGGGGAAAATTGTCTCGGCGCAAAACTGGACTGAATTGTTAAAGTCGCTGCTCAAAGTGACTGTTTTATTGTTGGCTGCCTGGTGGTTAGTGATAGAAGCCAGCTCACATTTAATTGAATTGCAGCGCAGCGATTTACCCGGTGCCATTGGCAATGCTTTCAGCTTATTGTTTAACACTACCCTCGCCCTGCTGGTGGTATTTATCATTTTTTCGTTTATCGACATTCCGCTGCAGCGCTTTTTCTTCCTCAAAAAAATGCGCATGAGCAAACAGGAAGTGAAAGAAGAACACAAAAACCAGGAAGGCCGCCCGGAAGTTAAAGCGCGCATTAAACAGTTGCAGCGGCAAATGTTGCAGCGGCAGATTAATAAAGTGATCAAGGATGCAGACGTGGTTATCGTCAACCCGGAACACTATGCCGTTGCATTGAAATACGATTTGAAAAAAGCCAAAGCACCCTATGTATTAGCAAAAGGTGTGGACGAGCTCGCGCTCTATATGAAAAAACTTGCCGCCAGCCATCAATTGGAAATTATTGAAATGCCGCCCTTGGCGCGTGCGATTTACCACACCACACGCATTAACCAGCAAATACCGGCACCGCTCTACACCGCAGTGGCCCATGTGCTGACTTACATTTTGCACCTGCGCGCCTATCGCCAGGGCCGCCGCAACAAACCGATTTTGCCAAGCAACCTTCCGATTCCGGCCAGCATGGCCAACAGGACTTAACCATGAATCCACTCCAACAATTCAGCTCCAATTTCCGCAGTGGCCGCATAGGAATTCCGCTGCTGATTTTGTCGATACTGGCAATGATTATCCTGCCGCTGCCACCGCTGCTGCTGGATATTTTATTTACTTTTAATATCGCAGTTGCGATTCTGGTATTGCTCACCAGTGTCTCGGCCAAAAGCCCGCTGGATTTTTCACTCTTCCCGACGGTAATTTTAATTACCACCTTAATGCGTTTATGTTTAAACGTAGCCTCAACGCGCGTGGTGTTATTGGAAGGTCACACCGGCACCGACGCCGCGGGTAAAGTAATTGAAGCTTTCGGTGAAGTTGTCATCGGCGGCAACTTTATTGTAGGTATGGTGGTGTTCATGATCTTGATGATCGTGAACTTTATCGTAATCACCAAAGGTGGTGAACGTATTTCCGAAGTCACCGCGCGTTTTACCCTGGATGCATTACCCGGCAAACAAATGGCGATTGATGCAGATTTAAATGCGGGTTTAATTTCGCAGGAAGAAGCCAAACAGCGCCGCCAACAAGTGGCTAAAGAAGCAGATTTTTACGGTGCAATGGACGGTGCATCCAAATTTGTACGCGGCGATGCCATTGCGGGAATTTTAATTCTGCTGATCAACCTGTTCGGCGGTTTTGCCATCGGCATGTTTATGTACGACCTGAGCGCAGGCCAAGCCTTCCAGCAATACGCGTTGCTCGCGATTGGTGACGGCCTTGCTGCACAAATTCCTGCGCTGCTGCTTTCCACCGCAGCAGCGATTATTGTTACGCGCATTAACGAATCCTCCGAAATTACCGAGCAGGTGCAAGGCCAATTACTCGCTTCGCCCACTACGCTCTACACAGTGGCGGGAATTTTATTTTTACTCGGCGCCATTCCTGGCATGCCGCACTTAGCATTTTTTACCTTTGCGGGCTTAATTGGTTTTATCGCCTGGCGAATATCGCAGAGCCCGGAACCAGCCGATCCGCTCGAACAAGCCGAAGCCATTACCACAGCAATGGCGCAGGAACAAAATCAAAACCTCGCCTGGGATGATATTCCCGCAGTAGAAACCCTGTCGATTTCTCTTGGCTATAAATTAGTGGGATTAGTGAATCAAGCGGCGGGGGCCCCACTCGTTCAGCGCGTACGCGGCGTGCGCCAAACCCTATCGGAAAGCCTTGGCTTTTTGTTACCGGAAGTACAAATTCGCGATAGCCTGCGTTTAAAGGCAGCGCAGTACAATATCTACATCAACGGTGAAAAAATTGATGGAGCTGAAATCCATGCGGATCGCATGATGGCCATTCCCTCGCCGGAACTTTACGGCGAGATCGATGGTATTTTGGGAACCGATCCCGCCTATCGCATGCCTGTGGTGTGGATACTGCCTGCCGAAAAATCGCGCGCGTTAAATTTGGGTTATCAGGTAATTGACTGCGCGAGTGTCATCGCCACCCATTTAAATAAAGTGATTCGCGCAAATTTACCGGAAGTGTTTAAGCACGATGATGTAGATCATCTGCTGCAACGCCTGACCCAGCAAGCGCCAAAATTGGCCGATGCATTAAAACACCAGTTGAGCCTCACACAGCAACACCGTGTTTATCGTCAACTGTTACTGGAAGAAGTGTCGCTGCGCGATATTGTCAGCATTGCTACCGCGTTAGTGGAAGGCAGTGAAAGTACGAAAGATCCGGTTTTGTTATCAGCCGACGTGCGCTACGCCTTGCGCCGCAATATTGTCACCAGCATTGCCGGTGAGCGCAGTGAGTTATCAGTATTTGTGTTGGATAATAATCTGGAAAACACCTTGCTCAGCGCATTAAGTATTGCCAAACAAGCAGGGCCAATCAGCCTGGATAATATTCCAGTAGAACCCAACCTGCTCAACCAATTACAAAACGCCATGCCGGTGGTAAAAGAGAAATTGCGTAAGGAAGGTCACCCTCCCATACTCGCGGTAATGCCACAGCTACGCCCGCTGCTGGCACGCTATGCGCGCGTATTTAGTCCCGGCCTGCATGTGCTATCGCAAAATGAAATTCCGGAAAAAGTCGGGGTAAATATTTTGGGGAGTTTGGGGTAATAATATTAAATCGACGCTTACTACTTTTGGTGTTTAGAAAATAGTAAGCGTTAGCTCAATTGGTGAAGAACAAATTAAAAAATAATAAACGCATAAAACTATGCGCTCTAAAATAGCTGCACGAAAACAGATGTGCGCTTACGCTGACATGCTTGCAAGATAAGCGTCTGCTTGTTCAGCTTTATTGTTGTCTACAGAGATTTTTTCCAATGCATCACGTCGAATACGCACGCGCTCAACCATAGCTGCAAATGTGGCTGGTGGCTGATACAAACAGAAACCACCCTCAAAATAACCTGTATCGGCGTTAGCGCCTGACCATTTGCAAGTTGCATCCAGATCAAATTGTGCAATTTCGCCCTCGCGCACTTGCACGAGCATATGCAACCGCTCGTCCGGCACAAAGGGTGCTTCGCTAACAACTTTAAGACCAGATTCGGAAATATCTTCCACATAACCAATTAATGAACCGTTACGGGAATTGCTAACTTTGACTTGAAACATAGAGCGGAACTGCTGGCGACTTTGGTTACGCATAGCGATCAACCTCCATGATGGGTGCCAGGGCGGCGAGATAATTAAGGATTGGGCAAATTAGCGGTTATAGATTGCACCTGTATTAAAAACTCTTCCAAGCAGGAAATCTGAGCAAAAAATATACCCCCAACCCCATTGGCACTCAACGCAGCCATAACTATTAATCGGGCCAGGGTAAACAGAAATATAAATAATCAGCCAACTCGCTGATTAATAAAGGGGAAATTTTAAGCCTAAAGGTCAGGCCGGCGAATAATCACCGTTTTCAGTCTCGCCGCGCTGCACGCGCATCTTCTCCACCATTAAGGTGAATTCCGCCGAAGGCTGCTCCAAAATGAAGCCCGCCTCAAAATATCCGGTCTTGGGGTTGCTGCCAGTCCATTTGCAGCTCACATCCAGGTCAAATTGCAGTACTTCATCTTCCTTCACCCGCATGCGCAAGCGCAAAGGCAATCGCTCGCCCTGCACAAATGCCTTATCGCTCAATACTTTAAGCCCGGTTTCCGAAACATCGCCCACATAACCAATGAGCGCATTGGTTTTGGGATTACTGACTTTCACCCGAAAAATAGAACGAAACTGCAAGCGGCTTTGGTTACGCATAACGAAGAAACCTGATTAAAAGTTGTACCAAAGCGGTATAGCGACCAAAGCTGGGGGGAAATTAAGGGGGGATTGAAAAATATTAAACCCGATTAATCACTCATCAGTATTTCCAACATGCTTTCGTAATTGTTCAAGAACTCCCTGGTGACCTCGTAATGTTCCGTATCCTGATATTTGACTTCATATATACCGGCTGTTGAAAATTGATATATTTTTGCGCGTGGGTACGCCAACAATATTGGCGAATGAGTTGCAATGATAAATTGGGATTTTTGTTCCACCAATTGATGAATTGCAGAAAGTGCAGCCATCTGTCGGGTTGGCGAGAGGGCGGCTTCAGGTTCGTCCATTAAATACAACCCGTTTCCTCTAAGTTTGTTTACCAAGGTAGCCATAAACGACTCACCGTGGGACTGTTTATGAAGCCATCGCTCTCCATAACTCTGCATATAAGCCGTCCTACCATCACGCTCCATATATGAAGCCAGATTATAAAAGCTCTCTGCTCGAAGAAAATACCAATCCTCTGGTTTCTTGAATCCTCTAACAGGCTTTATATATCCGCTTAATTCTGAATGACTATCGTTTGTTGAAAAGGTTGTGTTTTTATTTCCACCTTCCGGATTAAAACCAAGAGTCACCGCAATAGCTTCAAGCAGGGTTGATTTCCCCGAACCATTTTCCCCAACAAAGAAAGTGACATCTTCATGAAAATCCAGGCGATCCAGTTCAGCAATCGAAGGTATAGAGAACGGATAAACATCAAATGATTCAACGTTTTCTCGCTTAAGTTCTACGTATCTTAAATATGGCTTTTCATTAAAATCCATTTTTTTACCTTAGGTTAAGCATATAAATTTAATAAAAATTATAAAATTCACTTAGGCCAAACCGGTAATTCACTGGTCTCATCGTATTCCGGGAAAATGATGATATTAAAAACTTCACCTTCAAACACCCAGGCCATTAACTGCAGGTCGTCGGCGTAGTAGCTTTTTCCGTCTTGTTTGAAATCTTCATCCAGTTGGAATGAAGGGAAAATATCTTCCAGCTCTTCTTCGGTAATACCGACTATAGGCTTTGAATCCAACAAGGCAGAGTCAGCAATCACGGTGATTGAACTTAAGCGATAACTGTCTTCTTGTTGGAATGAAAACTCCAAGCCATTTTCAAACTCCCAAATTTCTTCTTCGGCCAGATTTTCTTTGTGTGCCGGCGCACCCAACAGGTTTTGAACATCCGCGCGGGTCATGCCCAGTTTGATATTGTTGATTCCGACTTTCGGGATAATATTCATGATTAAAATTCCTTAAGGATGAAAGCAAAAACAGATTCACTCTTTTAAGTATTGATCAGTTACGGCTAAATCTGGAATAGGCAGCTTGATAGAAAAATGCTGTCTACTCCAGAATTCAGTTAAAGGGTAGTAATTACCCGATTAATACCACCGCCTGTTCACCAACGCGCAATGCCTTGCCATTATTTTCCTTTGCGTAGTTCTGAGCTTCAGCGTAGCTGGAAAACCATAGATTCGGGTAGCTAGCTGTGCGGCGCAGATGATCAAAGTGCGCAAGCTGATCAGCAGTCATAGTATCCAATGCATGACGGTAATCTTCCCAGCATTTGAAACCCACCTCAACAGCCAGCATACGCAATATATGTTTGCGCTGGATAATATCGCGGCAGCGAAATAACTCGGGTAGTGATATCGCAGTCAGGGTTGCCGTTGTCAGCAGGCGTCGCAACACCGGCAGCGCCATTACTTTCGATTCAGAATAGGCCGCACGATGCAGATTGCGCGCAATACGAAGCACCAAATCCGCAGCGGACTCGGAAGGCTGCAGGTTTTGTGGCTGATGATTTTCAGGATGAACGTGTTGAGATTGATTTTCGGTATGCATACCAACTCCTATCAATACTCGGCTTGCTCGCTCATGGCCGGGAGGGTATGCAAGCGCAGGGCTTGCGTTCAATTCGGGTGCTTATGCTTTCGCGAGACGGGCGCCCCGGCAGCCCTGTTGCGAATTCTACGCAAGCAGAATGCCGAAGGCAAATAACTATCTGTTTGCTTGCCAATCGAAAATGCCGGGGATGAATTACTGACCGAAACTGCTTACAGCCTCATAAAAGGTAATTGAAAATATCCCTAACAGGGATAATACAACGAGCACAATCAATCCTCGAGTAATATAGAAATACCCGGAATATTTAACATTGGGTGCACAAACCCAGATAAAACGTACAGTACATATGTAATAGATAACACTAAGAACAACCAAAAGGATATGGATGATAGTGATTATTACATTTGACTCTTCAGTTACAGCCTTCAGAATCCTGGAGCCAATTGCAAATATCAACGTAAAAATTAAATTCCCCAATATAAAATGACCCCAAAACGCAGATATTAATTTTGCACGACCATTCCAATGACGCAAAAAGCTCAACGCAAATAACTCCAGATAACCTTTCTTTGGGGCCTGAACATCCAGTTCTGATGCAGGGGTCTCGTAGGGGTTTTTACTCATATTATTTTTCCTTTGTGGTACTGAAACACGATTAGATGGCCATAGCCGGAGGACATTTACAGATGGCGGGATTAGGATCACCACCTCGTCCCCGGATGCAAAACACTCTTCATGGAAAACACGCAGCATATCAATGATCGCACCGCACCTGAAGTTATTCTTGAGCAGGATTTTATTGTTGTTTATCGCGGGTTAACAAAAGAACTATGCGATACGGTGATTACACAATTCCAGAACAATCCCAACAAGTGGCAGGGGAAAATTGGCCGGAGGGAAGATGCATCCATTTACCAGGAGCAGACTAAAAATTCCTGGGATCTGGAAATACTGAATGAAGGTGAATGGAAAAATATCTTTAGCGAAATTCACCCGAAGATTTACACCTGCATGGCAGACTACCTGGCACGCAGCCCCGTACTAAAATCGTTTCCCCTGCAAGTGACGGGTTACAAAATCCAGATGTATCCCAAAAACCAGGGTTATTTCCGCTGGCATGCAGATTCATTAGGCAGAAATGCCAGAAACCGGGTAGCGGCAATGGTGTTGTATTTGAATGATGTAACAGAAGGCGGTGAAACAGAATTTTTTCACCAGAATTTAAAAATTGCCCCTAAAGCCGGCAACCTGCTGCTCTTTCCCGCCGGCTGGAATTACATGCACTGTGGCCATATGCCGGAATCAAACGATAAATATATTATTTCGTCGTTTGTGAAAATTAATGATTAACATCAAGCATGCGCATTAATTTCCACTAATGCCATAGGTATAACCGACATTACTAACAGAGTAGCCATCATCAAATTAAAAATTTTTAGCAGCTTTTCATTTTGCAAAAAACGCTTCATCGCTGCACCAGCACAAAGCCATGTCGCAATGCACATACCGCCAACAATTGCATAGCCTGCCACTATCATCAAAATCTGGCTCACCATTTTTTCTGAAGTAGTAAAGGATGCAATCGCGCCTATTGCCATTACCCAGGCTTTGGGGTTTACCCATTGAAACAAAACAGCTTGCATAAATGTAATTGGCTGATTGGATACAACATAGGTACCAGGCATGGATGATCGAGCTATCTTCCAAGCCAAATATAATAAATAGGAAATGCCCAGCGTTTTGATAATCAGATAAAGCGACGGAAATGCAATAAATATGCTTCCCAAACCAAAGCCAATTGCCGCAACCATTGCAGGGAAGCCAATATTTATACCCAGCAAATGCGGGATAGATTTCACAATGCCGTAATTTACCCCCGAGGTCATCAACATAATATTATTGGGGCCGGGGGAAATAGAGGTAGCAAAACAAAAGATGATAATGGGTATTAATAGTTCCAACGAAAAAGCTCTCCTTATCTGCATAATCTAAACATAGATAATTCGCATTTATCCAATCTACATAATTGCCATTCTTTCTTTATATCGATCAATGGCAGCAAGGTATTCCTGCTCCGATATTGGCGACTGGCGGCAAGCCGACTTTAATTTGTAAGGTTTTAATTCAGCCTGTATTAGCTCGACCAACCTACAAGGAGAAGAATCAGGTTCGGATTTATTTACCGCATTCAAATACACCGAATTGCCAAACTCAGAAATATATGCGGTGTCGCCTTCTTTTTTCAGAAGGCTAACATACAGTAACTTGTTGTAAGTTGCGATAAACTCTTCATAGGCGGGGATTGCGCGGTTAATGTAAACACAAAACCCAAACATGGCCGCGTAGTAATCAGCCCTTTCATTTTCAGCATATTTCATCGCCAGAAAGATCGAGGCATCGCTAAATGTTATTATCTGCATTAACTCATACTCTCTGTGCAATGCAACCACAAGAACAGAAAATCGCTTCGCCACTTAATAAAAATGGCGAAGCATAGTATTTAAATAGGTTTTCCCAAATTATCTGTTTTAAATGATTGAGTTTTAAATTTGTTCAAAAACGCGATAAATTCACCTTGCGCAGTTTCAACAATAGTTCCACCATCTTGCCATATTGCATTTTCGGCATCATGTCCTCCACCAACAGGATCCCCCTGATTTTGATGGACATTGTGAACACCCAAGTCCTTATTAAAAGGTTCACCAAAAATGTAAAACCTGACACCTTGTGCAATTACAGCCTCCAGTTCAGTCAACGCCTGAATACCTGTGCCATTTGTCCAAGGTGGATTCCAACGGACAAAATTTAAGAACCAGGATAAGCAACTTGAGTAACGAACATTATAAATCAGGACGGGGGGATGGAGCACACTGGACCGAATATAATCAAGAGCTCCAGAATTTGAGACAGGACTCAAAGGATGCCAACCATCCTTCATCTCTTTCATGTTTTCAAAATCAATTGTACGGAGCTTTACAACTCGCCACTGGATTCCATCAGGCATTGACTTGGGATCCACATCAATTGCACAGTGATAGTTTCCATTTGGCGCATGTACAATCAAGTTTCCATGATAATAACGACCAAAATTATCCGGAGGATCGCGATAATAATTTTGCTTTGTACCAATCAAAACACCATAACCATTAGAAAGTCCCATTGCTAATCTCCTATGTTTTACCAAGATATATGATTGTATAAGCTAAAGCAGTTTAAAGACCCGGTATAGTTGCAAAAGTATCGATTTTTATCAGTGACCACCAATCAAGTACATGCTAAAGTTATTTTTATTTAGGTTAACTTTCCGCCCATATTTCTAATTCTTATAGCCCAGCAGAAAACCTGATATGGAAACCTTTGATAAAGCCATTATCGATCTACTAAACAGCCAGGCGTTTTCACGGGGTTTATTTGAAATCAATGAGCAGTTTTACTATTTAAAACAGGAAATGCACATCCGGGATTTGCTGCTTAAAAACTTAAACAAAACCCTGAATGACGCAGTGGCCATCGCAGAATACCCAAGAGGCTATGTGCGGGCAAATGATAAATCCGCATTAAACCTGAGTCGGCGCGATATTGGCGTATTTTTCTCAACCAATGGCCAGTTTGATATAAAAGCGCCGCTTTACTCCGTGGAAATAAAATTCCATTACCCGCTGGATTTATTTGCCAAAGACCTGGATGGTCTGGGCCAGACCATTCACCACACTGAAGATTTGGAGAAACTCTGTTCAGACTGGAAACGGGAAATTTGCGATAACCAAACCAACTGTTTAATTGTCATTATCTGTGAACGGGATTGGCTGGATAACGCCAGTGTCTCCGCAGCAGCCAATAGAGATTGCCCTATCGATTTATCACAAGAGCATTCCAGCCTGCGTAAACAATTAGCTACTTATATCACCGGTGCCGATTGCGACTTTAACCGGGCACTGCGAACCTCCATCAAAAGCCCCAGCAGCGTTACCGCGGAAGCCACTACCCGCTATACTTTTTTAGTGCTGTTTAGAAAAATTACGCGGACTGAAAACGATCACTTATAGAATATCGCCAACCAGATAGTAACCTCATCGGGATTAGTCCAACTGACTTTGTGTTTGCAATGTGCAGGAATATTCAGATAATCCCCTACCCCCAACCGAATACTAGTCCCATCGACAAACAGCAACTCGCCGCCACCTTGTAACACCATCACCCACTCGTGCTCCTCCTGGTCATACCATTCAGTGGACACCTGCCCTTTGGAAATAATACGTTCAACCTTCACCGTTTCTGAACTCGCGATCAGCTCGAACACTTCGTTTGTTAAATCAGCAGGAATGTCCTGCAATAGGTTGTTGGTTTTCATAATTTTCGCTACTTGCTAACTTTTAGACTCTTCGTCCCTAATAAAACACACCGGGTTTTTGCGAAATTTTCGCCTCAATACCAAAATATAAACTGCCGCAGAGATGGGTGCCCAAATTGCCGCTTGTGTCAGCGCGTAGACTGCACTCTGCGATTTAAGATACTGGGCACCGGCAATAACAATAAAGGCTCCGACAAACACCATGAGGAAGCGAACCATAAAAAATTTATACATACAGCATTCCTTTTCAGATAAAACTTTCGTGTTGCTTAGTACTACTGGATTAGTCTTTTAAATCCAGCCCCAGATTCACCAGCTCCACCATCGCCAACAATTCTGCATTCAATTTTTCCACCTGTTGCGCTTCCGGTTTGCTCGCGCGTAATTGCTCTTCCAAGTGCAGAGCGATGGATTCGAGTTGCAGCATACCCAGACTGCCAGCAAGGGATTTAAGTGAGTGGACCTGATTGAGTGCGGAGGGTAAATCATTCACTAACCAGTCTTCAAGTTGCGCAGGAAATTCTGCGCGCTCGCGTGCAAAGCGCTCAAGCAAACGCTTGTACAAGGCTTCATTATTCATCAGGTGATGTAGCGCGCGCTCGGTATCTATACCGCCGTTAAATAAAAATTCAAAGCGACTGACCGGCGGAACCACCGTATCAGCCAAACGACAGCTGTGTCCCCACTGCTCCAGTAATTTATACAACTCAGATGGATCAACCGGTTTGGATAGGTAATCGTCCATGCCCGCTGCAAGGTAGGATTCTTTATCGCCCGGTAAGGCATTGGCGGTGACCGCAATAATCGGTAAGTGTTTACCCTGCTCCAATTGGCGGATGCGCGTAGTAGCTTCCACACCATCCATGCCTGGTAATTGAATATCCATCAGCACCAAATCAAAATGATCCTGCTGTACCGCCATAATTGCTGCGGCCCCGGAATCCACACAACGCGCCTGCGCACCCATCGCATCCAATAGCGACAAAATAATTTCCTGATTGAGCGGATTATCTTCCACCACCAGGATAGCGCAATTAAGCGGTGCATAATTTTTTATCACAGGTTCCAGTTGCGATGGTGCAGTAAAAACTAACGGCATATCATCCGCTGCTGTGCTTTTTTCCAGCTGCACGCGCAAACGGAAATTACTGCCATGGCCCAGCACACTTTTTACATCGATCTTTCCTTCCATTAGTTCGGCCAGGTTTTTACAAATGGAAAGTCCGAGGCCTGTGCCTTCAAAGCGACGTGCACTGGAAGCATCAACTTGCTGGAAAGGTTGAAATAGCTGTTCAATTTTTTCTGGTGCTATACCAATACCGGTATCTTTTACTTCAAATAATAATTCTACTTTGGTCTCCCAATCACGCACCTGGGTTACGCTGATACTGACAAACCCCGTGTCGGTAAATTTCACCGCATT
Source organism: Gammaproteobacteria bacterium (assembly GCA_021151625.1). Taxonomy (GTDB): domain Bacteria; phylum Pseudomonadota; class Gammaproteobacteria; order Pseudomonadales; family Cellvibrionaceae; genus Cellvibrio. Next base: position 14,426 of record JAGKWY010000085.1, read on the forward strand.
TGCACAGAAGTTGATAAGTATTTGTCCCAGACGCAAGGCATCGCCAACCAACACTTTGGGAATGCGCGGATCTATAACGACTTTCACTTCCAGTTTTTTTGCGGCGGCTTTTTCCCACACCAGATCCAGGGTTTTATCGATGAGTTGGTCAATGAAAAACTCGCTGTGATCCAGCTCCAGCTTACCCGCCTCCATGCGCGAAAAACTTAAAATATCGTTAATAATTTCCAGCAGGTGTTCGCCCGAGCCGCGAATTTTTTCCAGATAAACTTTTTGCCGCGTTTCCGGATTATTGGTTAATGCCACATGGGCCAAACCAATAATAGCGTTCAAGGGAGTGCGGATTTCATGGCTCATATTGGCGAGGAAATCCGCTTTACTTTGCGATGCCGCCAACGCCTGGTCTTTAGCAATAATTAATTCGCGCGTGCGATCATTCACCAGGTCTTCCAGATTTTGATTTACCGCTTCCAGCTGCTGGTTGGCTACGACGCGATCGGTATAATCCACCCAGACACTGGCAAGCGCTTGCGGCCGCTGGTTGCGCGAGTACTCCACCGGGAAGCGCACTATGCGAAAATAGCGCGCATCCCCCTCCGGGGTTTTTAATGCAACTGTCTCATCGCGTCGGCAAGATTCCGGAGAGCAGCGCAACTCCTCTTCCACCAATGGTTGTAGCCAGGCAGGAATCGGCAGTTCGCCAAATTCGCGCCCGAGTAAATCCGTTTTATCAATTCCCACCAATTTGCAAAATGACGGATTGACGACAATTAAATGATGATCCATGGACAACATATGTACCGGCGGCGGCAGGTTATCCAGCAGCGAGCGAAAGCGCCCCTCGCGCACTGCAAGACGACGACGATTCGCCAGGGCGCTGAAGGTGAGCAACAGGATTAACGACATAGCGCTAGCGGTTAGGCTCACAATAATATTGCGCGATGCGATATAGGGAGCCATGGCTTCATCCAGATCCTGCTCCACCACAATTCCCAATTCCATTTCCGGAATCCAGCGGCCCGCACCAGCCACCGCAACACCGCGATAATCTAAATAATTAACGCGCACCAAACTCGCTTCGCGATTAATTAAAAAGTCTGCCATCTCGGTAAGTGGCGCATTGCCATTGTCATCCGCCGGCACACTTACCGGAGCACCCAGGCGCGCTTCACGCTGCTGTTCCAGCGTGAGTAATTGCGTTGTTTTACTGCCAAAGCGCGCCGGAGTGATAAACTTTCCGTATTGATCGATTGCGTAAATATCGCTGGAGCGCCCGGTCCAGCCTTTGAGGAAAATAGGAAAGAAACTGGTTTGGGTATTAAAACGTAAACAAAAAAAACCGCGCGACTCATCTTTCGCTTGCAAAGATACACACATATTTTGCATCAGCGTACCCGCAGGCTGCTGCCCACGCGGCCCCTCTATTGGGCGCGCAGCCGCAACCGGACGCGAAATTGCCGGCTGGTTTGCCAGGGCTTTGTTTAATACCTCCATAGTTTCCGGCAACTGCACTGGCTGACGAATAAAATTGGGGGAGCTTGCCGCAACAATAATACGCTGCTCATTGATTACCGAAAAACCATCAAAGCCCATCACCAGCAAAATCGGATACAACCATTCGCGCAGCGCCTGGTGTGTGGCGGGGTTATCGCCCTCCTCCTGCAACACTTGCAGCAATAATTGCCTGCCCTGCGCCGAATTGGCGAGCATTTGAATAGCCGCAATATTTTGTTGTTGCCAGATATTAATTAATTCAGAAAAGGAACCGAGGGAGGCGAGCAGATGCTCGCGAATGATGCGTTCCTGGCTGGCATGGATGTGGCGCAAGGCGAGGGAGCTGAAAAGAAACAGCAGCGCTATTGCGAGCGCTGCAAATACCAGGGTGGGATTAACCCGCGAGAGAAATTGAAATCGTTGCGCTAACCAGTGTGCGAGGCGTGACATATTTCCAGTTTACTTTGCA
>JAGKWY010000003.1 GCA_021151625.1 Gammaproteobacteria bacterium
GCGGTGATATTCGCGATTAAATTGCGATGGGCTTTCATAACCTACGCGATGGCTTGCGGTCGCTGCATCCAGATTTTCACTGAATAACAAACGTCGAGCTTCCTGTAATCGCAACTGTTTCTGGAATTGCAGCGGTGTCATAGTGGTAATGGTTTTAAAATGCGCATGCAACGCCGAGTTGCTCATACAGGCCAGCTGCGCCAGATCTTCAATCCGCCAGTTTTTATGGTAATCGCGTTTCAAGGCGCTAATCACGCGCGCAATTTGTTGGGCATGGCTATCGGTTTGCGCTGTTTGTTGCAGGGTGATGGCTTGTTCGTCCTGCAGTAGTCGATAAAGTATTTCCCGTTCCACCAGCGGCGCCAGGATCGGCAAGTCTTCCGGAGTATCCAGCAAGCGCAGCAGGCGCAATACCGCATCGAGTAGCTGATAATTTGCCTGGCTGACAAACAGCCCGCGTTTGAGTGTTTTTTCCGCCCGCAATAGCTGGCGATTTTCTACCAGCATCTCGCTAATTTTGTGCGGTTTTAATCCCAATCGGATGCACAGGTAGGGCTGCTCCGCGCTAGCTTCAATTACCTGGCCGCGCACAGGTAAATCCACGGACGCCACCAAATAATTCAACGGATTGTAGCGATAAGTTTCATCACCCAGTGTTGCCTGCTTTTGCCCCTGCGCAATGATGCACACAGACGGTTCATAAATACTGTGGGTTATTTCTGTGGGTTGGTCGCTGCGAAACAATTGCACGCATTCAAGGGCGGTGGGTGTCATGCCTTCATTCAGCGCCAGGCATCGCGCGCGCGTTGCCAGTTCAGCTAACAGATTATTCATTTCACTGCTCATCGGGCATCTCTCTTTTGCCGTCATAGGATGGGAATGAGTGTAACTGCTTTGCCCATAACGGTTAAACCGATTGGCCTTGAGTCTGGAGTTTTAGGCAATGACTGGCGAGGAATTGGCTACCGGCGAAAATGCCCGGCTCCCTATAGTGGCTCCATCGGGACGGAATTCACCGACCCCTACCAAGGAGCTATCCATGTCGAATTTTCAAACAAGCAATGAGAAAAAAGTGGTTGTCATCACCGGTGCCAGCAGCGGTATTGGTGAAACTGCGGCGCTGGCATTGGCACAGGCTGGTCATACCGTTGTGCTAGGCGCACGCCGTCAGCAGCGCCTGGAAATCCTGGCAGAAAAAATCCGCGCGCTGGGCGGCACAGTGGCTTTCCTGGCGACAGATGTTATCCGCAAAGAACAAGTTGATGCGCTGATCGGGCTGGCGCGCGAACGATTCGGTCGCGTGGATGTGATCGTCAATAACGCTGGTGTAATGCCGCTCTCGGCATTGGAGGAATTAAAGCTGGATGAGTGGGAGCGCATGGTGGATGTGCTGTACGTGCAATTTCCGAGGGCTTGCGCCAGGAACAATTGGGTGGCGATATTCGTGTCACCATTATTTCCCCTGGTGTAGTGGAATCGGAATTGGCGGATTCTATTTCCGATCCGGCGGCGCGTGCGGCGATGAATGAGTTCCGCCAGATCGCACTCAAGCCCGATGCTATCGCCCGCGCAATTGTGTATGCAATTGAACAACCGGCAGATGTAGATGTGAGCGAAATTATTATCCGCCCGACCAAAAGCCCGTATTAATCATCACGTATTTAAAAGAAAGCCCGGCCAGTAGCCTGCACTGGCAGTTACAAACTGCGACATTTTATTGCAAGGCTACTGACATAATTTGCCGGTGCTTGACCTTACCTTAGCGGAAGGTCTCACACTGCAGCCAGTGCTACCAAACCGGCTGCGTATTACTAGAATCCCCACAAGGGAAGGAGTCAGTATGTATCAACATCAACACCTGGCCGCACAGGTCAAGCAATTCCTGAATAGTGCCCTCTCGGGCTCCCACGGTCAGTTCGATAAATTGCTAGCTACGCAAATTCGCTGCTGGGGCTTTCCGGAATTTGATCCCACCAATCGCGCGGAGTACCAGGGCTTTTTTAATTACCTTGTCGATGTATTTGCACAGCGCCAATGGTCTATCGATCAATTGCTGGCCAGTGATTCACAAGTGCTGGTGCGTTTCCGTATTAGCGGTTATCACCACGAAGAATTTATGGGCTTGCCCGCAACCGGTGCTTACCTGGAATTCAGCTCGCACATCCTGTTCCGGGTGCGTGACGGCTTGATTGACGAATCCTGGATGTATAAAAAATCCCTGCGCATGACTACCAAAAAAGGCAGTGTGTTTGAGCTAATCCCCGCTGCTGTTTCAGTGGCTGGCCAACACCCGCAGACGCTATCGCGCTGTAGTTGAAGCGCATCTTGTGATCACCGGGATGACTCATTGCGGGGCTGGAGCTGGTTCTTTAGCGGGGGGATCGAGTAAAATTGCTCCCTGATCAGGATTTCCCCGACACTGCACAAGCAGTGAACTGCCCCTGGGCCGCTATGAGATTTTCCCAATGAAACAACTCCTGCTTTTTTGTGCGCTGGCCATGACCAGTCTTGGCGCCCGCGCTGATATTTTCGCCATCTTCCGCGAGCCTGATGGCAGCACCAAGTGGCAATACGTAGCCAACACCTCGGCAGGGGTTTTGATTATTACGCTGGTGATAGTGCTGATTTTTTTATTCCGCGCCCATCGTCGCGCCATGCGTTGGAATCGCGCGCTCACAGATATCAAGGCCAATCTGGAACAGCGCGTCGCCCAACGTACTGCCGTGTTACAGCAAACTACTGAACAATTGCAGGAGCGTGAGGCTTACATCGGCAGCATCGTGAATTCCATGCCGGTGATGCTGATTGGTTTGAACCAGCAATTGCAAATTACCCAGTGGAACAAAAAGGCCGAAGAAATTACCGGGCGTCCACTGCCGGATGTGATCGGCAAAAACCTATGGGAAGCCTATTCCGCCATTACGCTTACCGCTGAGCAAGTACAATCGGTGTTGGCAAGCGGCGAAACGACCAGCCTCAAACATACCCAGCGCGGCCAATACACTTTTGATATCACGCTCTATCCACTCGACAATCAAAATACCGGCATAGTGATTTTGATTTCCGACGTTACTAAATTAGTCAGTGCGGAAAATAAATTGGCTGAGCGCGATAAAGTATCGGCGATGGGGGAATTGGCCTCGGCCATGGCTTATGACATTAGCTTGCCGATCAATACCATTTTTGCGCGCGTCTCCAGCGCGCGGCAGGAAATTGAAAATGCCGAGCTGGGCGAAGTAAAACAATTTTTATTGCAGGAAGTGGAAACCGTGCGCCAGAGTGCGCAACAGGCTACCGCGATTGCGCACAATTTATTGGATCTGGCGCGCGCGCATCGCGATAGCAAACAGCTCGCGGAAATTCCGCCGATTATGGATCGCGCTATTGAGCTGGCGAGCGACCTGTTTACTGATGTGAATGGCATCACTTTCAAATATATTAATATTCGCCGCAATTATGCCGATGCATTGCCGCAAATTCCCTGTTTTCCCACCGAGCTGGAGCAAGTGTTTGTGCGCTTGATGCGCAATGCTTTCTATGCGCTTAACGCCAAATTGTGGGATGAGCACAACAAGCCCTGGATCAATATTGAAATCGGCAAGTTTTATGATTCGCTCTGGGTCAGACTGGAACACAACGGCAAGTGTTTAACCGAAGAGGAGCAACTGGATATTTTCCAGCCCTTCTTTGCCATCAGTGAACATAACTCCAGCTTTCCGGTAGAGCAGCGCTTGTCCTATTCGCATTTTATAATCACTGATCACCATCGCGGCCAAATGGCCGTCACTTCCGACGATGAACATGGAACCTGTTTTAATATTCAATTGGCATTGAGCTAAGGAAGGATTGAATGTGCTCTCAAAAGCTGCCGGTGTAAAAACCTGCAGCTTTTTTAATGCCTGGTATCAACGCTGTCATTAAGGAAAAAACATGATTGAAACTATTGCTGAGCATAATATCGACGAGGTACTGCCGTTGGTAAGGCAGTATCTTGAATTCTATAAAGTCGCCGATATTTGTGATGAGAGAAATAAATCTTTCTTTTCTCAATTCGGCCCTGCCAGCGAGTTCGGCTGTCAATTTGCGTATCGCCTAGATGGCAGGATCGTCGGCTTTGCGACGGTATATTTTTCTTTCGCGACCTCGCTTGCTGCGAAAGTGGGGGTGCTTAATGACCTCTATACTATTCCGGATATGCGTGGAAAGGGGATTGGAAAAAACCTGATTCGGCACAGTCATGACTATGCAATTGCCAAAGGCGCCAAACGTCTGCAATGGCTTACTGCACAGGATAATCACCAGGCACAAGCTGTGTATGACGCACTAGAGACTAAAAAAAGCAGTTGGTATTTTTATGCGTTTAATGGGTGACTTGTTAAAGGCCCAGCGAGCGGCTGGGCCCGAATGATTTAGTTTACCTTGCGCCAATGTTCCTCAATTAAAATTCCATCTTCCATACCTTTATGAATCCAGATTCCCTCTTTAAGTTCGCAATTAAATGCGTAGGTTTTTCCCATCAGGCGCGCTTCAGATGTTGCATCTACCGTTTCTTTATAATCTTTGCCTGTGAGGGTATAGGTACCAGAACCGGCCACAGTAAATTTGCCAGTTTTATCCCAGGTGATAAAGGTAAAGTGTCGATCGGATAATACTTTGCGCGAAAGCGTTGCCTTGTTTTTAATCTCGCCTACCTCTTCGCCTTTGGCATTTTTATAAACCGCGTATTCCAATTCCCAGGCGCCAGTCAATTCGCTGGCCTGCGCCCATGAGGCAAACACCAATAACAGGCTGGCTACTGCTGCATAAAAAGTTTTCATTGTCGATTTTCTCTCTGTTGTGTTTGTTAGTTATGTTGCTTGTGCAGGTTTTTGTCGGTGTGACTGCAAGTCGTTAAGTCACCAGATTGTTAGTTGTTGCGCGGGAATTATGCCTGAGTGAAATTATGCGGCTAGCCAGCTAAACAAAAATTAATAGTTGTTAACAGCGGCTATCGAAGTCGGTTAACAAATGTTGATCGAACACTGGGAGTGTGCAGCCAATTATAGTTGGGCCAGGGCTTGATTCAGGCGATTTTCCAAATCTGCTTTTAGCTGCAAGTAGTGGCCGAGTTGCAAGCCGGTTTGCTGGGCGATAACTTCGCGACAGAGGGAAAGATCCAGGTCAGTGATATAACAGGGGTAGCGTTCATTGCGCTGGCGACGGCGCACAATATAACTGGCAACTGCCTTAAATAAGTCAGCCCCATAGGCAAGGGTGGAAAATTCCTGTTCATCGCAAAAAATAGTGAAACGCAATTCTTGATCATCCATTTCGGCAATGGCTTTGATATTAATAAAATGCAATTGGCTGATTTCGCGCTGCAGGCCTCGCGGTTCCACGAACCCCTGTTGTTGTTTGAAGTTGCCCATTAATTCATACAGATGAATATTTTCCTGTTCTGTATGTTTGCTGCTGAGATCGCCATCCATATGCAGGCGCTGCAGGGCGGCGCGAATAAAATGTACCAGCGGGCGCAGTAGCGTTTGCTGGTTGTGGAACTCAGTACGAGCACTAAAGAGTGATCCCTTTTCATCAATCAGCGTGATAATGGCGTGATTGTTTTGTTGTTGATAGAACACGTAAATGCCATTTGGCTTGAGTGTGTTGCAAATAAGGCGCAGGGGCTTATCGCGCAGGCAGTAGCTGTCGATCACAATAGGACTGAATTCCAATTGTGGTTGGCTGAGTTTTTCCAATAATTTTTCATAAGTTTTAAAGCGGGAAATTTGTGGTTGCTGTTGGAAAAACTGCAGCAACACGTATTCATCACCCGCCTCCATAATGTAGCGGCTGGTACGCGGACGAGTCCCCGAATAATAACAACTGATAAGGTCGCGCCAGAGTTCAGTCAGACGCTGGGCAATATTGCTGCCCTGACCGCTACTAAAACAGCGCACACTTAATTCAGGCAGATGAGCGTGTTTGCCCGGTGGCAACAAACGGAAATAATGTTGCAGGCAATTTACCAGGGCGTCATTCGCGTAATGACGACACAAAAGTTCGCCCCAGGAGTTAATCTGAATTACATCGGCATTCAACATCAGGTTTTCGCGCAAACCACTGTAACCCAGTGCATCTTTTTGGCTACTGAGCATCTGCATGCCTTTTTTATGCAAATCTGCCTGGGGTTCTACGCCCACATTAATAATAAAGAGCACGCGCTCAAGATTGGCCGGACGTGTAAATTGCTGATGGTCTATGGCGAGCGGCAAGGGCAGCCATTGTTGTAGTGTTTGGAGTAACTGTTGTTTTTGTAGATTGCTGAGTGCAAAGCCGCTGCCCACAATATCGATTTTGGTGTGCCCACCCATAATTTCATTGGCATGACACCAGAGGAGTAATTCAAGCAGGTTGCGCGAGCGTTTAATCGGTTCAACATTAACATTGCGCAGGCTCAAGTCGTGAAAACTGCCGCGCAGCAATTGCCAGCTTTCACCGGCGTCACTTTGCTCGCGAATACAGCAGAGATGATCTTCACTTAGGTCGCGCGAAATGCCCGGGTTAATCCATTCAATTTTTCCCGCTTTGCGCTCAAAGGCCGCGTGCAGTTTGCGCCCCAGGATTAACAGCTCTTCATTGCTGATGGCGATATCCTGGCCCTGATGTTTATTGAGTTCGTTGAGCAGGCGATAGCTCTGGTTTAATTCGTTAACCAGCAGTGCCCGTTCGCTGATGACATGCGGGGCTTTCCAGTAGGCGCGATTGTCGAGCATGTGCAATTGGTGAGTGGACCATTGCCAGTTTTTTACCAACTCTTCCAACAATTTTCGCTGCCAGGATTTGTTGGGATTGCGACTGGTGCGCGATAAGGCTTTATTGACCTTAAAATAAAAGCAGCGACGCACCAATTCCAGTCGCTGCAATTGATGGTGAAAACACAGATAACTTTCCAGCCGCTGATACACCATTACGTAAGGGTCGAGTAGGTCAGCGTCCGGTGTTGCTGCATAAATAGCACGCTTAAAACTGAGCGCTAACGGCTCACTGGTTGTTGATGGTTCGTGTTGATAGGACTCATCTACAGATGAATTGGTTTGCGCATCTAACGCGCTGGTGTCTTCTTCAATTTGCGAAACACTTGCCATATTGCTGGCATAGGCTTCGAGCAATAAAAGTTTTAATACGGATTTATAAGGAGACTCTATGCCTTTGTAGAGCTGCCACACGCCCGCGCCGATAAATTCATTGGCGGGAATTTCTGGCAGACCGCCAAAATCAATGACATCTTCCGGTTTAATAAAGCGCTTGCTCAGTAATTTTTCGCGATAGGTCGCGTAGTCAGTCTCTTGAGATGCAGGCACAAACCACCAGAGTGGGACTTTACCCGCTAGCCATAAAGCAGTGCGGTAGAATTCATCCAATAATAAAAAATGTTGCGCTGAGCCACTGCCTTCGGTGCTTAAACGCTGGCCGCGGAGATGGGAAAATTCACCGCTCTGCATTAAAAAACAATGTACTTCCAAATGAATCTGTTGCTCGGCCCACTGGCTGATGAGCGTGCATTTTCGCTCCAGTTCCTGCAACTGTTGTGCGTTATCACCCAGGTTATGGCACACCCAAATATCCAGATCACTCGAGTCACTTTGCGCAATGGTCCCGACGCTGCCCATTAAAAACAATGCATCGATTTGTGGTTGTTTTTCACTGAGGTCGCGATTGTATTGGAAGCTGCGCGCAAGAATTTTTGCCAGGCGCAATTCATCATTACCGGGCGAGTATTGGTAAATGCCGGCAGGAGTGGAATGCGAGCAATAGCCCGGTAGCATGGGATGGTTGACGTGAAATAACAAAGGCAATAGCTGTAAAAATTGCTGCTGGCGATCAGACAGCGCCGCGCAAGTGCGCTCATGGCGAACGCGGTTCAAATCCATAAAACGCTGTTTAAGTTGCGTGAGCTGTTTGCGATCTACACCCTCGTCGATGTTGTGAATATCTATGGGGCGCGATGGAATAAGCTTGGATTGCATGAAGCGTGATGGCCTTAATTAACGCTGCGGGTTGCCGCTAGTCATTTTTTTCTTGCGCAGAATATCGGCGAGTGTGCTGTAGAGCAATTCCGGATTCACCGGTTTGGACAGATAGCCATTCATGCCTATGGCCAGGCAGCGCTCGCGATCGCCACGCATTGCTTGGGCCGTAACGGCGACAATCGGAATATCCTGCAGTTGATTATTGTTGCGCAATTGGCCGGCGCGAATACGGCGCGTGGCTTCCAGGCCATCCATTTCCGGCATTTCCAGATCCATCAAAATTGCATCGAAGGTCTCAGTGGTATTTTCCAATATTTGCAAGGCTTCTATGCCGTTACCGGCGATGGTGGTGTGGATATGTTTCTTTTTCAGGATACCGCGAATTACCTGTTGGTTAACAATGTTGTCTTCCACAATCAGCATGCGGGTATTGTCCAAAACATCAAGCGCGTCATTTGCCGCAATCACTTCCGGACTAATTTGTTGCAGCAGGCTTTCGCGCCCGATGGCCTGGCTGATGGCATCAAACAGGCGCGATTCACTGACCGGTTTACTTAAGAATTCATCCACCAGAATGGCGTTGGGATCGGCGCTGGAAATTTCATCGCGATGATAGGCAGAAATTAAAAACACCCGGGGTTTTTGCTTCAGGCTGTTATCTGACTTGATTAAACCGGTGAGTTGCAATCCATTCATATTGGGCATGCGGTAATCGAGCAACACAAAATGATAAGGCTGCCCCAAATTATCTGCCTGGCGAATGCGTTCAATGGCACTGAAGGGATTATCAATTTCATCCACTTGCAAATGAATGCTGCGTGCGGTACTGGCAATAATGGTGCGCGCAATAGTGTTGTCATCCACAATCAATACGCGAATATTATTTAAATCGCGTGGATGATTTACCAGCGCCTTTTCCCCCAGATGGCTGTGTTCAAATGCGGCGCTAAAGGTGACTTTGCAACCTTTATTTAATTGGGAATCAATCTGAAACTCGCCCTGCATTAAATGTACAAGGTGACTACAAATTCCGAGGCCGTAGGAGTTTTTTTCGGTATCGGCGTGATATTTGTTAAATACCAGGCGCTCTTTGATGTGCGTGAGTTTTTCATCGGTCATGCCCAGTCCGGTATCTTCTACCACAAATTGCAGCACTACCTGCTTTTGTTTTTGCGGCAGGCGACGCACACGCACGACTACCTGGCTGGTGTTGGAATATTGAAACGCGTTGCTGATCAAATGGCTGAGAATCTGGCTCAGGCGCGAGGCATCGCCACGCAAAAAACGTGGCACATCGGCTTTAATGTCGTAAACAATGTCTACCGTGCGATGCAGGGCGCTGATTTCAAACAAGCGCGATATTTTTTCAAACAATTGATCGAGATCGAAATGGGCATATTCCAAAATCACTCGTCCCGCTTCAATTTTGGAAAAATCGAGCAGTTGATTGATGATTTGCAACAGCGAATCCGCTGCAGAATTAATACTCATCAAATAACTTTTTTGCTGCTCATCCAGCGTAGTGTCATGCAATAAATAACCAATGCCGATAATGGCATTCATGGGGGTACGAATTTCATGGCTCACGCGCGCAAGGAATTCACTTTTGGTTTTGCTCGCAAGGTCGGCTTGTGCCTTGGCATTGAGCAGCTCCTCGCGCGAGTTCATAAAATCGGTAACATCCGTGTTCACGCCTACACAGCGGGTGGGGCGCCCCTGATGATCCGGCTCAAAGAATTTGGCTTTGGAGTGCACCCAGATCACATGGCCATCGCGATGGAGCAAACGGAATTGCAACTGCAGTGACTCGCGTTTGTTGTCGATGGTGGTCTGGTATTCGTGCAGCATATTGTCCAGGTCATCGGGATGGACAAAATAATCGCGCAGGGTATTTAAATTGCCGGGCAAGTCTTCGTAGTCATAACCGAGCATACGTAAATAGCTGCGGCTGAAATAAATTTTGTTGGTTGATAAATTCCAATCCCAAATACCATCGTTGCTGGCCTCCATCGCATATTGATGGCGAGTGTCGCGGTCATTCATCAAGCGCAGGTGTTCGTGCTGTTGCATAAAGCGGAATAGCCAGTTGAGCAAACTGGCCAGTGCTTTGGTGTCTTGCGGGTGCCAGGTGTGGGGGCCATCGCGGTGCAGGCTCATCAGGCCACGCAGTTGGGTTTGCTCGGTCAATGGGATGATCAAGCTGTTGAAAATCCCCAGTTGGCGCAAGGGTTCGGTGGCTGAGGCGAGGTCGGGGTCAGTAGCGGAAAGCACCAACGCTTGCCCGTCTTGCAACTGGCGGAATTCGCTGGAGTCAGCCTTAACGGCAAACCTCAGCCAATCAGGCGCTTGCAGGCGACAACGGCTGACCTCAGGCAGGTCGCCGGCGCTCCATTGGCTGAGCAAATTGAGCTGCGTGTCCTGGGCATCCCAGTTCCATAAGCCTATCTCGCGTAAGCCCAGCAGGCTGCCGACTTTGCGCAGTACTTGCTGGATACTGTGCGGATGCTGTTGTTTCACCAGATACCTGAGGGTTTCCTGCACCCAGGTTTCATCAAATATCGCGCCCTCGGTTTTGGTGAGCGGGCCTGGTGCATCCTGGTCGCTATCTGTAGCGGTGAGGGGGATCTGGGCGCTGGCGCGCAGTTGGTTGATGGCGTGCCTGGCTTGCAGGCTTTGTTTCAGGGACGAAAGCTCCTCCTCCAGCAGCTGGATTTTTGCTGCCAGGGCCTCCTCTGTATCACCTGAATGCAAGGATTTTCTACCCATCTCCCTTATTGTGCGCCTCGTAACTGTGTTGGCGAAAAAATAGACTGCCGAACCTTCAGCCTAGTTCATTCCGGTGCAAATACCAGCCACCAGACGAAATAATAATGAAAAATGCGCCAAATGGGGACGAGCTGTAATGGCGCGTAATCTTTCCGGGGTATTTGAGTGAGTAAGCAATAAAAATGCCGCCTCCCTTAACAGGAGGCGGCATTTTTTACTGAAGCCTTAAGCCTGATTATTAGGCGTTGGTGCGGCTATTAAGACTGGCTTTAGCGCGTTCAACCGCTGCCTTAACTTGTACAGGCGCAGTCCCGCCAATATGGTTGCGCGCGGCGACTGAACCTTCCAGAGTGAGTACTTCAAACACGTTGGCTTCAATGACGCTGGAGAATTGTTGTAACTCTTCCAGGGTCATCTCGGACAGGTCTTTGTTGGTCTGTACACCATAAGCCACTGACTTGCCTACAATTTCGTGCGCATCGCGGAAGGGAACGCCTTTGCGCACCAGATAGTCCGCCAAATCAGTTGCGGTGGAGAAACCGCGCTTGGCCGCTTCGTACAGCTCTGCTTTGCGCGGCTGAATTGCGGGAACCATATCGGCGAAAGCGCGCAGACAGTCTTTGACGGTATCAATCGCATCGAATACCGGCTCTTTATCTTCCTGGTTGTCCTTGTTATAGGCCAATGGCTGGGATTTCATCAGCGTTAAGAGTGCGATCAAATGGCCATTTACACGGCCGGTTTTACCGCGCACCAGCTCGGGCACGTCGGGGTTTTTCTTCTGCGGCATAATCGATGAGCCGGTGCAGAAGCGGTCAGGCAGATCGATGAACTTGAATTGCGATGAAGTCCAGAGCACCAGCTCTTCGCTCATGCGCGACATGTGGGTGAGCAGGATGCTGGCGAAGGCGCAGAATTCGATGGCGAAGTCGCGGTCACTCACCGAATCGAGCGAGTTTTCAGTCGGCGCTTCAAAGCCGAGCAGTTGTGCTGTGTAAGCGCGATCGATCGGGTAGGTGGTACCGGCTAGCGCTGCAGCACCCAGTGGCAAATAGTTCATGCGCTTGCGGCAATCCAGCAAGCGGCCGTAATCGCGCTGCAGCATTTCAAACCAGGCGAGGATGTGATGGCCAAAAGTCACTGGCTGGGCGGTTTGCAAATGGGTAAAGCCGGGCATGATGGTATCGGTATTGGCGTCGGCCAATTGCAGCATGCCCTGTTGCAGGCGAGTGAGTTCTTTGGCGATTGCATCGATTTCGTCGCGCATATACAGGCGAATGTCGGTGGCGACTTGATCGTTGCGCGAACGACCGGTATGAAGTTTCTTACCGGTGATGCCAATGCGCTGGGTGAGCAGCGCCTCGATGTTCATGTGCACATCTTCCAGGCTGATCGACCAGGTAAATTTGCCAGCGACGATTTCTGCGCGAATTTCTTCCAGGCCAGCGATGATCTGATCGCGCTCAGCGTCGGTCAATACGCCCACTTTGGCGAGCATGGTCGCGTGAGCGATAGAGCCGTTGATATCGTGGTGATAGAGGCGGTAATCAAAACCGATAGACGCGGTAAAACGCTCGACAAAGGCATCAGTCGCTTCACTGAAGCGGCCGCCCCAGGGTTTGATCGGCTGGTCATTCTGGCTCATGAGGAAGTGTCCACAAACGTAAAATAATGAAGGAGTTAGCAGGTGCAGCTAGGCTAAGATTCGCATTTTTGTGCGCAGCGAAAACTGCCGTGGCGCTACAAGGTCGCGCATTATAGCCCAAGCCATCGCTAATAAGTTGGGCCAGTGATCGGCTAACCGAGGAAAAACCACAGAGGATTTATGCCAGCACCCAGGATCAAAAATACCCGCGCTGAAGCGCGTGAGCCGCTTACCCCTTTCTTGCCTGATTTATGTAACAGTCAGGCGATATTCCTCCTGGTGCTGGTGGCGGAATTGTTGGCGCTCTTGTTGACCATTAGCGCACCGTCCGGGTTACGACATTTCAATTGGGATAAACTGGCCCTGGTTTCGGTGCAGGTGCAGTGGATTGTATTGTGCAGTGCTGTTGCACTTTGCCGTATGCGCTTCTGGCTTGGACGGCAAACCCAGATTAAGGCCGGGAGTGCAAGTTATGCGGTGGTGCTCTTGATTACCTTGATGCTATCGCTATTGGGGCAATGGATAATTTATGGCGCTAGTGATTTGGTGTTGGTAGTTGAACGCCCGGTGGAGTTTGACTATTGGTCGTTATTAGACAACCTCGCGCTCGCCGCCATCCTCTCGGGTATTTTGTTGCGCTATCTCTACCTGCAGCAGCAATTGCACAACCAGCAGCAAGCGGAAATGCAGGCGCGGATCCAGGCGTTACAATCACGTATTCGTCCGCACTTTCTATTTAATAGTATGAACTCTATTGCCAGCCTGATTAGTACCGAGCCAGAAACGGCTGAGCGGGTAGTGGAGGATTTATCGGAGCTGTTTCGTGCGAGCCTGGCTGAACCTTCACTGATTCCGCTGGAGCGTGAATTAACCCTTTGCAAACACTATCTGGAGATTGAGCAATTGCGCCTTGGGCGTCGGCTGCAGGTGGATTGGCAAATCGGCAGCTACACTGATGAAGTGAAAATCCCCAGCCTGATGCTGCAGCCGCTAGTGGAGAATGCAATTTTCCACGGGGTGGAGCCCATGCCCAAGGGCGGAAAAATTACCATTAAAGTTTCGCAAAATGATAAGCAACTGAGTATCGTCATTAGTAACCCCTATGTATTGGTAAAACGAAATACGCAAAACAACGAACATTCCCAGCGCCATAATCGCATGGCATTGGATAATATTCGCCGCCGGTTGACGGCACATTTCGGCAGTGCCGCGCGTTTATCCAGCAGTGCGGAAAACGGTGTGTTTACCACTTATATCTTTTGCCCGTTAACAGTGTGAGAGCTGGGCGAGCAAATAAATCGTTAGTCATCCACAGAGAAAATAAGTATGGATGTGTTGATTGTTGATGATGAAGCTCTGGCGCGGCAGCGGCTGGTGCGTATGGTGGAGAAGATTGAAGGCTTCTCTGTAGTCGCAGAAGCGGATGGTGCCGAGGAAGCCATGGTCGCTATCACTGCGCATGATCCGGATATAGTGTTGCTGGATATTCAAATGCCCGGGCGCGATGGTTTGTCGCTCGCGCGCGATATCGCCGTATTGGAGGATCCACCGGCGATAATTTTTTGCACGGCTTACGATCAGTATGCGCTGGATGCTTTTGGTACCAACGCAGTGGGCTATTTGCTTAAGCCGGTAAAATCCGAGCAATTGTTGCAAGTATTGGAAAAGGCCACCAAGCTCAACAAGATCCAGCGTGTGGCGGCGCAAAAAAATCCGGTGCCCAAAAAAGAAAGCCAGCGCACGCAAATCAGTGCCAAAACCCGGCGCGGTGTGGAGTTAATACCGGTAGAAGATGTGCGCTACTTTCTGGCCGATCATAAATACGTAACGGTTTACCATCGCAACGGCGAACATTTACTTGATGAAACCCTGAAAGAACTGGAGGAGGAATTTGCCGGGCGCTTTGTGCGTGTACATCGCAATTCCCTGGTATCCATCAGGCATATTGAGGCGCTGGAGCGCACGGCCCAGGGGCAATATCAAGTGCGCCTGGCGGACATTGAAACCCGCCCGGTAATCAGTCGCCGCCATGTAAGTGACCTAAAAGATTTGCTCAAAATGATTTGATCGACGCTTGATATCTACTGTGTGGCAATGATTATTTTTGTTAGTAATTGATGGGTTTTTGTGTTTTTTTATGGTTGAACATTGGTAATCATTGCTACCAAAAATGTTAACTCAAATTTTATTTAAGTTAAGCGCCATTATTTTACAAAGAGTGACCGCTGCACTTTTTTGAGGCGCATTACCCTCGACAATGCGACGCTTTTTTCCCATCCGGGGCAAGTGTTCAATTTATTTATCGTCGAGGGAACAATGAACATCTCTACTAATAAATTATTACGGCAATCGGCATTATTATTGGGTGCTGGTTTAACTCTACAGGCATCCAGCAGTTTTGCGGCGCGCTGTGAATATCTCGTTCAAAGCGATTGGAATACCGGTTTTGTGGCTGCCATTCGCATCACCAATGACACCAGCACTACCATTAATGGCTGGTCGGTCAATTGGACCTATACCGATGGCTCTACCCGCACCGGCGGGTGGAACGCCAACTTCAGTGGTAGTAATCCTTACAGTGCAACTGGCGTGGGTTGGAATAACCAGATTAATCCTGGCCAAAGTGTAGAATTTGGTGTGCAGGGCAATAAGGGTGTTGCCAACTCACCGGCAGCGCGCCCCGTTGTGAGCGGCAATGTGTGTTCATCGCCGGTGAGCAGCCCATCGACTAGCAGCCGCTCCAGTGTGCCAAGCAGCAGAAGTTCCAGTAGTTTGCCCATCGATATTTTATCGTCGAGCAGTTACAGCAGTGCCAGAAGCTCATCAAGCAGAAGCGCAAGCAGTTTGCCGATTGATATTTTATCATCGAGCAGCTTCAGTAGTTTCCACAGTGTATCCAGCAGAAGCCTGAGCAGCTTTTCAGCAGGATCAAGCAGCAGTGTGCGCACCTCTAATTCCAGTTTCTCCAGTGCGCAAACAACCAGTGTTTCCTCGGTGGGCTCAAGCAGTTCCAAAGGTGTTAATCATCCACCGGTAGCGCGCCTGACGTTGGCGGCAGATGGATTAACAGTGCGTGCTAGCGCCCTGGCATCTACCGATGAAGATGGCGATAAGCTGAAATACTCAATCGGCTTTGGCGACGGTGCAGCAATTAGCTATGGTGATGCCTGGCATACCTATAAAACACCTGGCACCTACACGGTGACAGTGACCGTAAATGATGGCACCACCAGCAGTGAAAAACAGGAATCCGTCACGCTCACCGGCTCTGGTAGTAACCAGCCTCCTATTGCGGTGCTCAATGTCGTGCGCGATAACCAGCGCATCATTGCTTACGCCAATACCTCTTACGATGCGGAAAGCGGGCTCAGCTATTTATGGGATTTTGGTGAAGGGCAATTCAGTGGCTCTACCCGACAATCATTCAACGACTGCAATGCTACAACGTCTGCAGGGGTGACACTCACGGTATCGGACGGTCAGTTAGCAGATACCGTCCAGGGCTTTGCGGCCTACCCGTGTGGTGCCTTCCAGGATACTGGTGGTGTTGCAAACTTCACTTATACGATTGATGGTTTGAAGGTAAACGTGGATGCGCGTGGTTCTTACCAAGCCCGCTCATTGGAATGGAACTTCGGTGGCGCTGGCAGTGGCGGCAGTAGCAGTGTGGGCGCTGGTCGTTTGCTGGAGTCGTACACCTACGCGGCACCGGGAACTTATAACATCCAACTCACGGCTCACGGTGATTGGGGTGACGGCACTAAAACCATTCCGGTGACGGTGGGCTCTGTGGTGAGTTCATCATCGTCCAGCAGCAGTATTCGCAGTTCATCCAGCTCAAGCGCCAGCAGTGTGCCCAATCATTACGATGCACCGCGCGCAACTACTGCGCCGGTAATTGATGGCAGTGCTGATGCAGTCTGGGAGCGCGCGGCCTGGGCGCCGATTAATGTGTTCTGGCTGGGTACGCAATCCAATCCATCGGCGCAGGATTACAGCGGCCGCTACAAAGCTCTGTGGGATGAAGACTATCTCTACCTGTTATTTGATGTGACTGATGATCGCATCTACGACGGCGTGCGCGATGCGCTCGATCGCTATTGGGAAGATGACACTGTGGAGTTGTTTATCGACGAAAATAAAAACGGCGGTCAACATGGCTACAACACCAGTGCCTGGGCCTATCACATCAGCACCTATGGCGATGTGGTGGACTACACCACATCCGGTCCAAAGTTGCTGAATGATCACATCGATTCCCGTTTGGTGAGTGCGGGCACTAAGCACCTGTGGGAAATCCGTGTGCGTATTTATGGCGAGGATTACGCCGATTGGAAAACCAATACGCCGCTCAAGCTTTTCTCCGGAAAACTTATGGGATTCTCTGCATGTTACATCGATAACGACGGCAGCCCACAGCGCGAAAGCATGATGGGTTCAGTGAATACCCCGGGCCACAAAAGCAATCTGGGTTATCAGGATGCAAGCGTTTTTGGCTCGTTGCGTTTGGTTGAATAATTTCGCTGAATAGAAATACGTTTGACGTTAAAAAAACAAAACCCCGCAGTCACTCGCGGGGTTTTGTTTTTTTTTAGTGCGCGGATTAGTGCGCTAATTTATGCCAGCGATATTTTGCGGCAAAAAAATTAACGGCAAGTCACCACCGGCATTTCCACGCTGCCGCCATTGGTATTGCCCTGGAAGCCGAATTCTACCGTTTGGCCTGCGCCAATAGTGGAGTTCCAGCTAACGCCGGTAGCGCTGTAAGGATTGCTACCGGTCAGGGTGACATTCCAGGAACTGGTGATGCGGTTGCTGCCGCTGTATTGCCAACTGGCCGTCCAGCCGGATTTGCTGCTGGTGCCCGAGTTGGTAGCGCGAATTGCGCCGGTGAAGCCTGAGCCCCAGGAATTGGAAACCACATAGGTACAGCTCAATCCGCCGGTATTGTTGCTCACACTGCTTGAGCTGCTGGACGGTGGGGTAACACTGCTGCGGCTGCTTGAGGTTGTCACCACCGGCGCGCTGCTGCGACTGCTGGTAGACGGCGTACTGGAAGTAGTGCTGCCTTCAATGCCCCAGGGCGCAGGCAGGGCGGCGCAACTGGTGCGACCCACACAGCTCTGTGCGTTTTCCCAGCCCCAACCGGATGGCGTGTTTACACAAATTGGATAGCGGGTGCCGTACCAGTTACAGGTACTGCCGGTATTACTTACCGAAGATGAACTGCTGGAACGGATACTGGATGAGCTGGTTGCCGGAGTTGAAGATGGCACTGATGAACTGCTTGGCACCGCGCTGGAACGCGCACTGCTGGAGGAACTGGTGGTGGTGCCACCGAAATGGGTCGCCAGGCGTGAGGTAGCCTTGATGCCATTGGTGCTGTTAATCAGGTAGTTACCCCAGGTGCTGAGCGAGCCGGCATTCCAGTTATTCACTATATCCAGTTGCACACAGCAACTGCCGTTACCGCTCCAGCTCCAGCCCATATAGCCGATGCGCATATCCTGTGCGTATTGCAGAATCGCTTCCTCGGCGACGTTACTGCCGTTGTGCTCTGCACCGAATTCACCCACCACAATTGGCAAGCCACGGCTAATGAAGCTGCTCAAATAGCTTTGTACGATGCTCGCATTGTTGTACACCTCGTACATGTGCACTGAAAACACGGTGTTTTTCAGGGTGTCGGCGGCAAAAATGGCGGGCGCATTATCGCGCATAGCGTTCTGCCAATCCTGTCCCCAGGTAGACCCGTCAATCATCAGCTGATGTGTAAGCCCGCCACTGCGCAATGCGCGGATCGCGGTGATGTGATCGGCAGTGTAAGTTGCGGCCGAGGTGTTATTGCCGAATGGCTCGTTGGCAATATTCACAATCACATAGTCTTCCTGGCCGGTGATGGCAGCTTTGATATCGCTGCTCAGCCAATACTCAGTGGCTTTGCTGATGTGGGTCGCCGCAGCGCTCTCGCCATAGCCGGTGGAATCGTGTACTTCCAATACGCAGACCAGCTTGTTGGCCTTACATTGGTTGATGATGTTGGTCACCACACTGCCACTGGTGCGCGTCCATTGGGTGCCGTTAGCGAGAACCACGCGCACTGAGTTGGCACCGGTGGCCGCAATATCTTTCAGCGATTGGTTGAGGCGATCCGGATACCATGCATGGGCATGGTTAACTCCACGGAACACGAAGGGGTTGCCGTTGGGGTCCAGGATTTGTGAGCCGCTCACGCTCCAGCCGGCAAATGCAGGTGAGACCATGGCAGCGGTGAGTGCGGCCAGGGCCGTTTTCTTCAGTAATGAGTTCTTGCGTGTGATCAGATTTTTCATAGGTTTTCCTTTTGCAGTTACAAGCTTTGCAGCTTGCGCGTGCGTCTGGTGGTTATTGTTATCAAATAGATTTCGGCCAATACCGGGCACAAGTCGGGTAGTGCAGGGCACTCCCTGAGCTGTGGGCTACATCTGGATTGGTGCTGTAAACACAGGTGTTATCAACGCGGCGATTACCACACATCACCCGACTGCCGCGCGACATTTCCGGAGAGGAGAAAAGGCGCAAAATTATTGTGATTAAGGCAGGCGACCACTGGTTTTTGTAATCGGTTACATAATATTTCGTTACGGACGGAAAATGCAAGCCGGGAAATGGGGAGAAAATGACAGATTGGTGCACATATCACATTGTTTTTGAAAATATCCCGGCATATTTTTTAGCTAATAAAATCAGCTGAGCTATTTAAAAATAAACAGTGGGAACGTTTACATTTTGTAGGGATTAGTGCGTAGCGGGGTTTTCCGCTTGGAGCTCGGGTGCGAGTGGGGTGTCGGGTGGAGGGGTAAAGTCGGGCAGTATTACCTGGTCCTGGCACTGTTCTGCCTCCGGCAGATAGGGTGATTTAAGGCAAATAATGCGCCGTTGGTCCAGTTTTAGTGGCGCCAGTTGCTGTGCAAAATAACGCCAGAACAGCCGGTCGTACTCGCCGCTTGTCTGCATGATTTGCAGGCCGGCAGCTACTCGCTCGGCCAGACGCGGGTGGTGTTTGCTCACGTACAAATAGGTGGGAAAGTTGTAGTAGAGCAATAGTTCCGGCTCCATCACCATGTCCGGATGCAGTGGTTGTTGCTCGGCATATTTCACCCCAATTTCATTGGCACCCAGTGGCAGGCAGTCGATGCGCCGGGTGGCGAGTATGGGAAACAGTTGTTGCAGCCCCGCCGATTCAAACAGCGGGATTTTGTTCAGCTGGTAAATCAGCGTGTCAGTCCAATCCTGCCCCTGGCCGATTTTGATCTGGCGCAGGTCTTCGAGCGACTGGATTTGCGCAAAGCGTGGCAGGTCGGCGCGGTTGATCAGGCAGATACGCAAACCCAGCAAGCCGCGCAAAATATTGACCCGGATGGGAATTACTTCGGCCTGGGCGATGGGGGTGCCCGGCGAGGCCCACTGGATATTCATCAGCTTGCCTTCGCCGATCAGAATGGCCTGGCGCTTGGCGGTGGGCGCGCCGCCATAAGGGCGCAAAATGAAGCCTCCATACTCGGGGCGCGTAACCTCCATGGCGCGCTCGATCAATTCAAACTGGAAGTGGTTTTGTTTGTCGTTAGCGTCGGAGCGGTGATAGCTCACCACCATGGGTGCAGCGGTTGCGTTCAGCGTCTGCGCATCAGGCTGCCCGGGAGTTTCACTGTGTCCTTGGTTGGATGTGGCCAGAAGCCCGGCGATAGCCAGACCAATAGGCAGACCGATATGCAGGCGAACGCGCATGATAAAAACCCGCAGCATTAATTGTTCAGTCTAGATAAGAGACTGCAACGCGGTGGGATTTTTGGCGTTTAAAATTACAAAAAATCCCCGCTATATAAGGCTTGTGTTGAATTGCCGCCGCTTCAAGAAGCGGCAGTTATCAGCAGCTGGTTACTAGTGAAAAAACAAGCTAGCGATGGGTATTTTTGCGCTGGTTGACCTTGTTGCTCTGGTGCTAGATTTTAGTTCCCCCCTTTCTGGAATACGGCGCTTGCCGAAGGAGATTTCCATGTCTTTTGTCCAGCAACAATTATTGGCTGCACGTCCCGACTCGATTGCCAGTGTGAATTTACCGCGCCGTTTGGATCACTTTCCATCGCCGGCCGACTGGCGTAATGAAACCTTGTATTTTCTGTTGGTTGATCGATTTAGTGATGGTTTGGAAGCGCAACGCCCACTGCTGAATCGCAACAATCTGGCGGCAGCGCGCCCGGCTGGCTGGCGTTGGGATTTGTGGTCGCAATCCGGTGGTGACCGCTGGCAGGGTGGCAATTTACAGGGCGTCGCCTCCAAGCTGGATTACCTCAAAGACCTGGGGGTCACCTGCCTGTGGCTGAGCCCGGTGTTTAAACAGCGCGGCCATATGAACTCATTTCACGGCTACGGGATTCAGGATTTCCTGGAAGTAGACCCGCACTTTGGTGATCGCAAAGCGCTGGTGGATCTGGTGGCGCTGGCGCACCTGAAAGGCATGCGCATTATTCTGGATATTATTTTTAACCACTCGGGCGAAAACTGGACTTACCCGGCCTCCTTGCCCGGAGGAAAATATACGCCTTATTACACCGCACAACAGTACGCATTCGGTGCCTGGCGCAATCAGCAGGGCGATGATATTGCTGCTATTTCTGGCAGCGACGAAGGTGTCTGGCCGAGCGAATTGCAAAATCCTGATGCCTACACCCGTGCTGGCGCTGGCAGCCTGGGCGCGGGCGATATTGATGACCCCTACGCCGAGCACAAGCGCGCTGACTTTATTACGCTAAAGGATTTTGCATTGGATAACCCGGCAGTCATGAGCGATCTCGCACGCTGCTACAAATACTGGATTGCGCTCACCGACTGCGATGGTTTTCGTATCGATACCCTCAAGCATGTTTCCTACGAGCAGGCGCGCAATTTTTGCGGCAGCATCAAAGAATTCGCAGCCAATATTGGCAAGCATGATTTTTTATTGGCCGGTGAAATTGCCGGTGGCGATTATGGGCAGGATCGCTATCTGGATGTGTTGCAGCGCAATTTAAATGCGGCGCTGGATATCAGCGAAATGCGCGTAACCCTGAATCAGGTTGCCAAGGGCTTGCAACATCCGGCGGATTATTTTGCGGGTTTTGATCCGGGCAATGCGGTGATGGGTTCGCACCGCGCGCTGGGCGCAAAACATATTTCCATCCTCGATGATCACGATCACGTGTTCGGAAAAAAATTACGCTTCTCCGCAGAGGCTGCTGCGCCGCATCAAGTCGCAGCGGGCGTTGGCCTGCAATTATTTACCCTGGGAATTCCCTGTATTTATTACGGCACTGAACAAAGTCTGGGTGGGCCGGAATTGCACGAGCGTGTCTGGATCGAAAATTTCGGCAACAATGACCGCTATTTGCGCGAGACGTTGTTTGGCGCGGAACATCCGCGCAAAGGTGGTTTGGCGGGGTTGGATACACAGAATCCGCTCGATGAAAGTCTGCCTGGCTTTGGTCCCTTTGGTGCCCAGGGGCATCACTGCTTTGATACGCAAAGCCCGGCCTATGTGCGCATCAGTGCCATGACCAAAACGCGCGCAGAATTTCCGGCATTGCGTTTGGGGCGTCAGTATGTACGGCCAATTTCATTTTTAAATAATGCGTTTAATGTTTACAGCAATGGCGAAATTATTGCCTGGTCGCGCATTCTGGATGATGAAGAATGTCTGGTGGTTCTCAATCCCCATGGCGTGGCAGTGCGCGGGGCCGATATTTTGGTGGATGCTGCGTTAAATCCTGTTGGGAGTAGTATGTTACTGGTGATGAGTACGGAAGAGGCCGCCAATGCGCAGGTGGCAACCAATCGTGTGGGCGATCAATCGGCCGTGCATGTGCACCACAGCGGCATTCATTTTATTTCGGTGCGCGATCTTGGTCCTTCCGAGCTGTTGGTGTTTTCCAACAAACCCTAGCGAAAAAGGGTCTAAATAAAAATGCAAACTCAAAAGCACGAATAAAAAATTGCTAAATAAAAAGCCAATCATCGCAAGATGATGGGCTTTTTATTTTTTACGTGAGCTATTTATGCCGAGTTATTTTTTGCGAAACAGCAGCGTCACGCGATTGGATTCGCCAATCGCCTGGTATTTGGCTTTATCCGCTTCTGCGGCATTCAGGCTGGGCGGTAAACGCCACACCACTTCACCGGCGACAGGATTATCTTTCGGGTTTTTATTAATGTCGCTTTCACCAACTAATTCAAAACCGGCTTTGTCCATAAATTGAATAATGGCAGAGCGTTTTAAATAACCGGTTTCGCCGGTGGCCCATGCATCGGGTTTATCTTCGGCAATTGCATGTTGTACTACACCAACCAAACCGTGCGGTTTTAATAAACGATGGGTTTCTGCCAGGGCTTGCGTCAGGTAGCCGCCGTCTTTGTCAAAACGGGCGAGGTTGTGCAGGGCGCGAATAAATAACACCGAATCCACTTTTCCGGTAAGGTCAGCCGGCAGGTTGGCAAAGGTATATGCTTGCGCTGCAGCGCCATCGTTTGCACCCCAGGTTTTGGCACTAGCAGTCCACTCGGTGGGCCAGCGTTTGCGCCCTTCCATAAATTCAGCATTAGCCCAGCTGCCAAATTTCGGCCACAAATCCAGGTTATAATCCGCCCCGATTAATTGTCCGTTCTTACCCAGGTAAGGCACCAGAATTTTTGAGTACCAGCCATCACCTGGTAAGACCTCCACGACGGTATCGCCCGGTTTTACACCAAAAAAAGACAATGTTTCCACCGGGTGGCGCGCCGCGTAACGGACTTGATGGTCGGCGGGCAGGCTTTGGGTAATTGCCGTCAAACGCTGGGTGTTTGCTTCGCTCAATGATGTCGTTTGTGTGGAGCAGGCGCTAATCATTAGTGCACTTACAAGCAGGATGAGTTTTTTCATATGTGACTCCCTTGGGCTATTGGTTGTGGTTGTAGATGGAGAAAGTGTGCCAGTAATCATTTGCGCTGAGGGAAAGCCAGTGAATTATTTTTTGTAAAGAAAAATATGGCTAAGCGGAAGCCTATGTTTCATAGGATAAAAATTTTAGGTGGTTGGAGGTAACGCACGGTTGTGATAAATATCCTGATTGTGCTGGTTAATAGAGGCGTACAAGTGTCACTATTTTATTATCGAGTGTATGTTTGTACTCCGCTTGTATTTCTGTTCCTATAGTCAGGTTTTTGCTGAGATTTTCATTGACGCGGATCAGAATTGTGCCGTTGCGCTGATCAATTTTTGTTACCGAAACTGCTGAAAAATCAAAATATCGACCTGCTTCTGCAAATGCAGCTTTGAAAAAACTTTCTTTGGCAGAAAATACAATTGTGAACAGGGTTTTAATATTTAGCGCATCGCATCTCAAAATTATCTCTTCTTCATTTCCAAAAATAATTTGATTTTTAATGGCCTTACAGGTTGTTGAATCAACTTCATATTGAATGTCAACGCCCAATCCGCGCATATCCTTCTTTCGTGCGGTAACGGCAATAGCCTGGTTCCCACTGTGGCTAATTGAACCCACCACATGTACAGGCCATAGCGGATACCTCTGCGGGCTTATATGGATATCTGCGATAGTCCCATCAAGCAACGATAGTGATCTCTTGGCGCAATATCGACCTGCGAAAAATTCTGCTTTACGTTTTACAAAGGCTCGGCCAATTTCGGAGGGAAAATAGATGCCATGCTCTTCAAAAAGGTTGTCGTGGTAATCATCAGGTGAAAAGCAGCAATGGTTGATGGATATTGCGCCGGAAAAAATCGGGGAGGACTGCTCTGAGGTAATAAATCCACCATATGTGTTTATAGGGGATTCTTTCGTGAAACCTTGTTTGGATAAATGCATATCGGGCTCTTCGTCTTTTCCTTGGCGTGCACAGAGATGGCAGAATAGTTGTTAAATTGCAATTTTGATAGCGGAATTCTTTGTTAATTAATAGTGTGCTAAATGAAATTTATGACTTTTTGAGTGTAAAAACAAAATTCTCTATGAATTTTATAAAACATAAAAGGATAGGGATCAGAGCAAAGTAACTTCATAAAGCTAATTCTTAGTCAAAAAATATTGCCATTTTTAATAGTAAATAGTTCCTTGCATAAATTTCATTTTTTGTTTATTAGGGATTAAAGCTCTTTGTCGCCTAGGTTTCCTTGGGTTGCGGTTGTGGCGCTTAAACCAATTTTGTGTCATCAAAATTAAAAAATTTAATTTGTTATGGTTAAATTTTTTAACAATTTATAAATTGATTTATCGTTGACAAAAAAAAATTCTTGTCTACCATTCGCCAGCTCCCTCGGTGTTGTCGCGCCTTGTCACATAAATCCTCGAAAGTGAATTTTTTGATAATTTGTCACGTAAAAAATTAACTTGTAATAATGATCGAGTAATTTTGTGCCGCGTGGTCAGTTATAGACCTGTGCAGTAATTTTATGGGTTTAATACTGATTCGGTAGCAACCTATGAATATCGCTAAATGGATTTGCGAGGGATTAAACTGCGTAACGCATTGCAAATGATGCTGTGCATTTATTTTTAAAGGAGACTAATCTTGATTGCTAATATTGCCAATTTTGTGGTGCGTTATAGAGCTCTTGTCTTACTCACCAGCCTCATCGTAATAGTGCTTTCCACCCTTGGATTCAAGAATCTATATTTCGACAGCAGTACCGATATATGGTTCCTTGATGATGATCCTGTCCTTCTGGAATACAACGACTTAAAGAAAAAATTTGGTAGCGATGACTACCTTGTGATTGGTGTGCAAGCGGCTGCCGGACAAAAGGATGTATTGAATCCTGAAACCGTGCAGGCAATTCAGAAAATAACTAATTACCTGGAAGAACATGCTGCGGTTAACAAGGTACGCTCGCTTGTAAAATATGAATACATGTTTTACGAAGACGAGCTGTTGAATGTGGAAACTGCTGTTCCAGCTTCGAAAGATTTCAATTTTTCTGAAAAAGAGTGGGACAATATAAGAACCATATTGAATGGTGAAAATATTGCTCAGGATCTACTGTTTACCAAGGATTTAAAAAATACGCTTATTTCTGCACGTGTAATTGAGCAAGATAAATACACTGGTGAAGGTAATGCGAAAACGGATCTGGCTGCAGATTTCCGCACCTTCGTTGAACGTGAAGGCTTGCAACAAAGCGACAAGTATAAAATCTATATTTCTGGCTCCGCTGCAATTAGTGAAAGCTTCTTTTTCTTTTCTACGCTGGATCAATCTATCAGCTATCCGATAATGCTGACATTCATCATTATCTTTTTGTTCCTGACTTTTAGAACTCTGGCAGGAACAGTATTGCCAATCCTTGTTCTTATTGTGTCTTGTGTGGTGGCTATTGGGTTGATTGGCTATTTTGGCTGGTCAATGAATATGCTGAATATCACATTGCCCACCATGCTGACCGTAGTTGTGGTTGCTGAAACAATTCACGTGCTAGTCGGCTTCTATCGCTTCCGCAATCAGGGGCTTCCACCGAAAGAAGCAGCAGTGGAAACAATCAAATATTGTTTTGAGCCTTGTTTCTATACCAGCATCACTACCTTGTTGGGATATCTCTCGTTGGCAACCGGTTCGATCGCATTGGTTGTGACCTTCGGGGTGGAAATGGCCATTGGTGTTGCGGTTGCATTTTTCTTCAGCTTGTTCACGCTGCCTGCGTTACTGAGCTATACAAGTGCCAAGGGCAAAAAAGCAGAAAAACTTGTGTCTAATGGAGTTATTGCGCGCACAGTGCATAATCTGCCAGATAAAATTTACCCAATTCGCAAAGCTATTATTGCGGTAACAGTGCTGTCCCTCATTCCTTTGCTTTATCTCTGCTCGCAAGTGAAGGTCGATACCAATTTTGTTCGCTTCTTTAAAGATGATGCACCAGTAAAGCAGGGTCTGGAATATTTCGATGAAACCTTTAAGGGCTCTTTAAGCCTGGAGTTTCGTCTCGATTCCAAAACGGAAAATGGTGTAAAAGATCCTGCCTTTTTGGCGCGTGCGCTGGAGTTCCAAAATTATCTGGTGACCTTGGAAGGTAATGGAAAAGTTAATTCACCAGTTAACTATCTCATGAAAATTAACCAGGTAATGAACAATAACGATGTCAGCTCATTCAAGGTTCCGGAAACACGGGATATGGTGGGTCAGTATCTGCTGTTGTATTCAAACTCTGGTCCTGATGAAGATCTGTCTGACTTGATTACGTTCAACGGGCAAGAAATGCGCATGTCTGTTTTCTTTGCTGTAGCACCATCTGTAATCACCAAAGCGCGCATTGAAGCTATTGAAAAGCATGTGGCTGAACATTTCTCAGATTTGAATATTTCAGTAACTGGTAGAGCGGTTTTGTTCAACAATGTAGACAATTATACCCTGACTGGTCTGGCGAGCTCTTTCATGTTCTCGTTAATTTCAATTCTTATCTGTTTGTTCATTGTATTGCGCTCCTTTAAGTATGGCTGGGTTGCCTTAATTCCTAACGTCCTACCTATCATTATCACTGGTGCAGTAATGGCGTTGCTGGATATTTATCTGGACTTTGCGTCCATGATGGTTGCAGCCACAACTCTGGGGATTGCTGTAGATGACACAATTCATGTGATGGATCGCTTCAGGAAGGCCAAAAGCGCCAATCTGGACAATAGAGAGGCGATTACTCTTGCCACGCGTGAAAGCGGCATAGCATTGGTGTCAACAACTATTATCCTGGTGGTTGGATTCGCAATGTTAATCATGAGTAGTTTTGTGCCTAATATTTACATGGGAATTTTGGGGTGTCTCACCATTGGCTTGGCAGTATTGTGTGACCTGATCATATTGCCAGCGGTCCTCATGTGTATTGGCGAAAAGCAAAAAGCAGTAGAACCAATGCCTGAAGCAACTTCAGTGTAATGTTCTATTAAAGGAAAGAGTTAGCCAGGAATTATTGTGTTGTGAAGTAAGGGGCAAATGGATGAGCGCCTTACTTTACGTCTGCCTGATTGCCTTGGGGGTTTCAGGTAGGTTCGGAAAAAAACGATCCCGCGATTATTAAATTTATTGGCCAATGGCCAGGGGATTGCTTTTCCCAAAATTTAAGTTTTATTTTTGTTTTATCTAAAAAATTGCAAGGAGTGATCAAATGAACGTAGCCATTATAGGGGTATCGTGCAAATTTCCTGGTGCCGATAATTATTCCGAGTTCTGGAATAATCTTATTGGGAAAAAATCCAGCATTACTGAAATTCCGTCATCCCGTTGGGATTGGCAGGAATACTGGGGCGACCCAAAACAACAAGCCCAAAAAAGTAATAGTAAATGGGGCGGGTTCGTTGCTGATGTTAATGCATTTGATGCAAGTTTTTTTGGATTACTGCCCAAAGTAGTAGAAACCATGGATCCTCAACAAAGGCTCGTAATGGAGTTGGTGTGGGGATGTCTTGAAGATGCTGGTGTTGCACCCTCAGCCTTACGGGGCAAAAAAGTTGGCGTCATGCTGGGTGTGTTCAATCATGACTATAAAGAAACACAGGATGCTACTGACGTTCCCATTGAGGCTCATTACTCAACGGGCACGGCGGCGTCCATTATTGCTAACCGCGTATCACACTATTTTGATTTCAAAGGCCCCAGCTTTCCTATCGATACCGCGTGTTCCAGTTCGTTAAATGCTATTCACAGTGCAATCCAGGCGTTGAAATATGGTGATTGTGAAATGGCTTTGGCGGGTGGGGTGAATCTCTTATTAACACCGACTCGACATATATCCTTTTCCAAGATGGGCATGCTTTCCCCTACCGGGCAATGCATGACCTTTGATGCTAACGCAAACGGCTATGTCCGAGGGGAAGGTGCAGGCCTGGTGTTGCTGAAACCGTTGGAAAAAGCCATTGCAGATGGTGATGCAATTTACGGTGTAATTAAAGGGACTGCAGTAAATCATTGCGGTGAAACCTACACACTGACCTATCCCAGTTCAGTTGCGCAAGCAAATGTCATTCAAGAGGCGCATGAGCGCGCCGATGTTCCAATTAATACAGTTAACTATATTGAATCTCATGGCACCGGAACCCCGAAGGGCGATCCAATTGAATTCGAAGGTTTGTTGCGCGCCTTTGAGGCACTGGCTAGCCGACAGAATGTTAGCTTGACTCCAGGTTATTGTGCATTGGGGTCTGTAAAAACCAATATTGGCCATTTAGAGGCTGCTGCAGGAATTGCCGGAGTGATTAAGGTATTGCTTGCATTTCGCAATAAACAATTACCTTCTCTGCAAAATTTCTCTAGTCTGAATCCAAAAATATCTATCGAGGGTACACCGTTTTCGATCCTGGGCGAGTCTAAAAATTGGCAACCAGAGTTGATTTCCAGTGGTGATCAACGTGCGCCTGCTCCTTTGCGAGCAGGTATATCTTCGTTTGGTTTTGGGGGAACAAATTCTCATATTGTTTTAGAAGAGTTTATTCATGGAGAAAGTCCAAAACCGACAAAAAAACCTGCGTACCTGATTGCATTATCGGCTAAGTCGCCAGCGGCATTGCGCCGGTTAAAATCCAACCTACTGGCGTGGCTGGATAAAAATCCGGATACCAATTTGCAGGACCTGAGTGCAGGCTTGTTGGTTGGTCGGGATCATCATGCGATCAGATTTGGTTGTGTGGCGAAAGATATGAAAAGTGCTATCCAGGCTTTGCGTGAAGATATGGATGGCGATGGGCAATATTCTGCTGTGAATAGAGATGATCTGGATTTAATCGCTGCAGCGACACAGTCAGCAAATGATTTGATTGAAAAGTCTTTAAAAAGTGAGAATAAAAAAAGCTATCCGGACTACCTGAATAAAATTGCCGAGCTTTATCTGAAAGGGGCTGAGCCAGCCTGGCGCGAGCTTTTTATTGGGAGCACACCTCTGCGTTTGCATTTACCCACGTATCCTTTTGAGAAAGACACATTCTGGGTTGCTCAACCCGAAAACCAAAATGTGCAAGAAACACCACATCCATTGCTGCATACCACCTTGTCCAGTGGCAACAAAAATAGTTTTTATAGTTGGTTTGATGGACAGGAGTTTTTCTTGCGGGACCACCAGGTAAAAAATCAGCCTGTTCTGCCGGCGGTTGCTTACCTGGAGATAATGTATCAGGCGATGTTACGTGCTGCACGTAAGCCATTAACTGATGCCAATGCAATGGTTGAAATTCGCGATGTTATTTGGTTGCGTCCGTTTACTTTATCTAATGATGCTAAGGAGTTGCGGGCAACCCTTAGCGCCGAAAGTATGGAGCAAAATAAACCATCAGTAACATTTGAGTTTATTAGTGGTGTTGAAGATTTTACGTTAATAAAAAACTGTCAGTCAAAAGCGTTTATTGTTGAGCGGGATGATCCTGCTTCGGTGCCAAATTTAAATTATCCGGGAAATGATTGGCGCGGTTATTCATCAACTGTGTGTTACGAGCGATTCTCCTCCTTGGGCTTTGGCTATGGCAAGGCTCACCGGAGTATTGAGTATCTGGCACAAAATAAAGATCAGGTCTTAGTGCAGCTGGTTATGCCAACTGACCTGCAGGATTCGGTCGGGGATTATGCTCTTCACCCTTCCATTGCGGATGGTGCTTTGCAGGCTGCAGTTGCATTGATATCTGGATTAGATGAGCAAGCAAATAACTCTGCTCAGTCTGCTTCCCCCTATTTGCCTTTTTCATTGGAAAGTTTGAGGGTCTATGGCCCAACCCGGTTATCGCAATGGGCGTGGGTGCGTCCCGTTTCCGGTAGTGGGACATCACAAATGAAAAAAATGGATATTGATATTTTTAGCGAAATTCCCGGGGCAGATGGAAAATCACAGCTTATCGCACAATTCAAAGGGCTTGGATTGCGTCAGTTTGAAAAGGAAGCCTTGCGTGTAAATGAGCAAACCTCCCATTCATATAAGGACAATATAATGAACACCTCACATCATTACTACACTCCGCATTGGTTTAAACAACCGATTGACACGCAGCCAGCACATCTGGATTCACTATTGGTAATAGGTGATTCATTGGATGTTGAATTATGTGCGTCACGACTGAAAAAAAATCCGAAATTTAATCAAACTCTGATTATTTCTGCAGAGTTTTCACAGGAATACACAAAAAAATCAGCTGTTGAATACAGGTTAAGGCCTGGTGTTGATGTTGATTTTCTTGCGCTTGTTAACGATATTTCCGCTCAACAGCCCGTACCCAAAAATGTTTTGTTTTTATCAAAAGAGCAAGGCATCAAAATGGACGGGGATATTGATTCGGATTTATCCAGAAGTGCAGAGAGCTCCTTCTGTCTGGTAAAGGCCTATTTGAAGGCTGCAAAAAGTGCAAGGTTTATTAATTTGGTTCAAGGGAACGGAGCCGATAGCATTCCGGTTTATCAAGCATTAAGCGCATTTTATAAAACCGTTAAAATTGAGCGCCCTGCTTATAGCGGCCGGGTTGTTGTATGCGATGTTGAAAATGCCAGTGATGCCAATTTTTCTAATCTCATCGTCGCAGAGTTCTCTGATACTGCCACATACACCGATGTGAGCTACATGAATGAACATCGCTTGGTGCGAGATTTTGTGGCTGTTGATGAGCTAAAGAAATTCAAAAACTTTACCCTGGATCAATCTGCCTTTAAGACAAACGGAACCTATTTAATTACCGGTGGCCTGGGTGCGTTAGGGCTGTTGGTGGCAGGGTATCTGGTTAAGCAATACAGTGCTCGTGTTTATTTGACTGGTCGCTCAGCGCTTTCTACCGAAAAGCAACAGCAATTAAATGCAATTGATTCTAGTGGGAATAAAATATTTTATTTACCTTGCGATATTTGTGATGCAGCCTCTGTTAGGGAAATGGTGGGGAAAATAAATAATCAAGGGTCCATGTTGAATGGTGTTATACATTCTGCGGGTGTCATTGAGGATAGCTTTATCCTGAAAAAAGATTTCGATTCATTTTCCAGAGTTATAGCGCCAAAAGTAAAAGGTACGATTAATCTTGATTTGGCGACAAAAGATCAGCCTATTGATGTGTTTGTTTTATTTTCATCGGTAACTGGCGTACTGGGCAATCTCGGGCAATGTGATTATGCATTCGGAAATTCCTTTGAAGATTACTATAGTTGTTACCGAAATAATTTACTGAGCACAGGTGAAAGATCAGGCAAGGCGGTTTCTATTAATTGGCCCTACTGGAAGGAGGGCGGGATGGTATTAACGGACAAGGAAGAAGAAATCCTTAGGAAAAATTTTGGTATTGTGCCTTTGGAAAATGCAAGTGGCTTAAGAGCGTTGGAATATGCCGTTGGCGCTCCCGTTTCTCAGTTGGCAGTGCTTGAAGGTGATGCCAATAAAATTCACCAGGTTTTAGGCGTAAGAACTAATATCAGTGAAAGTGATTTTGAAGAAGTCCGCATAGAAAATACTAGTGAAAACCTTGCAAAAACAACCAGCGCAGTGATTGATCATTCGACCATCAAGGATAGCGCGGTTAGTTACCTGATTAGTCAATTTGCCAAAGAAGTGGGATTGCCTGAAGAAAGATTTGAGTTGTATGCACCGTTTCAGCAATATGGTTTTGATTCGGTCATTATGATTAATCTGGTGCGTTCGCTGGAAAAAGAATTTGAAGGTTTGCCCGCAACTTTATTTTTTGAATACCAAAATATAAATGATTTGGCAGATTTCTTTGTTAATAATTATGCGAGTCACTTTACTTCAATTGAAGTGCCTACAGTGGCTGCAGATGTTACAGCGAGCAACGAAAAGGCACTGGGAAATATTGCTATAGCTCAATCAACAGCTGCTGTTATCCCCGCAGAAAACCATAAGCAGTCGTTATCTTTCAGCGAGCATCAGTCGGTTGCCAAAGAAGATATCGTCATCGTTGGTGTATCGGGGCGTTACCCCGAGGCAGAGACCTTGGCGGAGTTTTGGGACAATTTGAAAAACGGCGTTGACTGCATCAGAGAAATTCCTGCTGAAAGGGGTTGGGATGTGGACAATCTATTTCAGTCAGGGCCTGCTGTATTGGGAAAAAGCTATTCGAAATGGGGTGGTTTTTTAAAAAATATTGACCACTTTGATCCGCTCTTCTTTGGAATTTCACCCGCAGAAGCTGAAGTCATGGATCCCCATGAAAGACTTTTCCTGGAGACCGTGGCTCTGGCGGTAGAAGATGCTGGTTATTGTCCAGACAAGTTGGCCCAACCTGATGGCATACATGAAAGCCCTGTGGGTGTTTATGTCGGAACTATGTGGGGCGAGTATCAATTATATGGGGTTGACGGTGATACCCCGAAAAATATAGTTCCTCCTCGTTCCTGGTACTGGGCTATCGCTAACAGAATTTCATACCAATTTAATTTCTCTGGTCCCAGCATTACGTTGGATACAGCGTGTTCCTCGTCATTAACGGCGATCCATTTTGCATGCGAAGCATTGAAACAAGGTGAAATCAATGTTGGTATTGCTGGTGGTGTTAACCTTTCCGTACATCAGCAAAAATACAACTTTTTATCCAATTTACATTTTTTGTCATCGGATGGCCGCTGTCGTAGCTTTGGGGTGGGTGGTGATGGTTATGTTCCAGCAGAAGCTGTAGGTGCGATTATCTTGAAGCGCAAATCAGATGCTTTGCGCGATGGTGACCATATTTATGCGGTATTAAAAAGCTCATCTATTAATCACGGTGGTAAAACCTCCGGTTTTACAGTTCCAAATCCCAATCGCCAGGGAGCTTTGATCAAAGATGCTATTGCGCGGTCGGGAATAAATCCCCGCCATATCAGTTATGTTGAAGCCCATGGTACAGGTACAAGTCTGGGCGATCCTATTGAAATTTCTGGTTTGACCAAAGCCTTTGATCAAGTGGATACCAAGTATTGTGCGATAGGTTCCGTGAAGTCCAATATTGGACATGCCGAGGCAGCAGCAGGTGTAGCGGGAGTTACTAAAATTCTATTGCAGCTAAAGCATCGCTTGCTTGCGCCATCCCTGCATTCCAGCACATTGAATCCTTACGCGAAAATTGATCAAAGCCCCTTCTATGTATTACAGGAAATGGAGGAATGGCAGCGACCAACGCAAAAAGATCCTATTTCTGGCAGAGTTACAGAGTTGCCGCGTATTGCAGGGTTAAGTTCGTTTGGTGCTGGTGGATCCAACGCCCATTTGATTATCGAAGAATATCCCGTTGAAGCAGATCCGCGGAGTTACTCCGCACGGACATCCGGCCCGGTATTGGTCATGCTGTCTGCAAAGCGGGAAGATTCACTGGAAAAAATGGTTGCGCAGTTGCGCGATTTTATTGTCCGCGAACCACAAACGCACATAGCAGATATTGCATACACGCTACAAACAGGTCGTGTGCACATGGATTTTAGTGTTGCGCTGGTTGCCTCGACACTTGCTGAATTGCAATTAAAACTAAACACTGTCCTCGAAATAAAAAATAGTAACGGTTCCGCACCGGGTATTTATTACGGCAAACGTCCGCGCAATAAAAATGCAAAAAATGAATTTACTGAGCAACAAGTAAATGAGTGGCTGGTGCGTAATGATCTTAATAATCTCGCTGAGGCATGGTTAAAAGGGCAGGAAAATATTGCATGGGCCCAACTCTACAAGCCAGGTACTGCCTTCCGAATTTCAGTGCCCGGTTATGTATATTCACGGCAGCGTTACTGGGTAGCTCAAGCCAAAAAAACAGAGCAATTGATTGCCTTGGACTCATTTATTGATGTGAATGTCTCCACACTGGATGAACAGTTATTTGTAAAAACATTTACACAGAATGACTTTTACCTGAAAGACCATAAGCTCGGCAAAAAATCAGTTTTACCTGGCGTTGCTTATCTGGAAATGGCTCGTCAGGCTGCGCAATTAGCGGCTAATGGTGATCCAGTGTTAGGTCTTACCAATATTAAATGGCTGAAACCTCTTGTGGTAAGTGATTCACAAGAAACGATTCACGTTGCTCTGCAGCCAAACAATGGCAATGTCGAGTTTGAAATATTTAAAGCAACTAATGGCGTTAATCGCATCGTGTTTTGCAGTGGAACGGCAATACTCTCCCGTTATTCCTCCTCTGTTTCTGTTCAGAGCATGACAATTGCCTTGCCGTTGATCGACTCGCATGCGGTAAAAGCGCGCTCGACTTATCTGGGCCAGCAACAAATTAATACCAGTTTTGAAAATGCTGGTTTTGGTTTTGGTCCAAGCTTCCAGGTAATAAAAGGCTTGCACTTTAACCAGGCTGAGGCAATGGCCGAATTGACCCTTACTCCGGAAATGCAAGGTTCGACGGGTAACTATGTATTGCATCCAGCGTTACTAGATGGGGCTTTAAGGACTGCAGTCGGAATCGATGGCTTTGCTGCAATGCATGCTGGCTTGCCTCTGCCAATATCGTTGGGCCGTATTGTTATCCATAAACCCTTGACGGAGTTTTGTATTAGTTACGCGGTATATGCCGCGCATCAACCGACACAGCTACAGCAAAAATCCTATGACATTTACATCCTGAATCCTCAGGGAGAAATGCTGGCAAGCCTGTTGGGATTTACTACCCAAAATGTATCGCACTTTGCAGAATCAAAAAAAACCGTTGAACAGGCGCTGCCTGCAACTGCGCCACGCCAGTTGGCTATGCCCTCACCGGCTGTCTCTGTTAATGGAACGTC
This sequence comes from Gammaproteobacteria bacterium, assembly GCA_021151625.1. Taxonomy (GTDB): domain Bacteria; phylum Pseudomonadota; class Gammaproteobacteria; order Pseudomonadales; family Cellvibrionaceae; genus Cellvibrio. The sequence goes on from JAGKWY010000003.1 coordinate 35,140, forward strand.
GATAGTTGCACAACAGATAACCCTTACTTCCCCTGCGATAGTTGATTCGCCATTAAATATTGTTAAAAGATATTTAACTGATTTGGTGTCCCTATCTACAAAGATACCTCCGGCACAAATCGATACTGCTACTGCGCTGGAAAATTACGGTATCGATTCTGTCATGATCATGGCGATGAATGAAAAATTGGAAGGTGTATTCGGGGATGGTGTACCGAAAACACTTTTCTTTGAATATCAGGATATTGACAGTCTGGCGGAATATTTTGTTGAAAGTCACGCAGAAGATGTTCGTAAATTAGCGCCGGAAGTGAAGTCGACTGTCGCGGCTGTTAGTGAGCAGTCAGTGCAAGTCCAGGGCCATGACCTGCCGCTGAGCGCTGCAAGAAACTATTTAAGTGCATTGCTTTCCCGCTTCACCAAAATCGAACAACAGCAAATCGACTTCGATGCCGCCATTGAAAATTATGGAATCGACTCGGTCATGATTATGGGAATGAACGAGGATTTGGAAAAAACCTTTGGTCAGGATATTCCCAAAACACTTTTCTTTGAGTACCAAACAATCAACGAATTGGCAGATTTTCTGTTAGAGAGTTATTCCTCAGGCGTTCACGCATTGGCCAATTCAGCAAGTGCGAGTGTAGTGGCAACCACAACATCTACGGCAATTTCTACCAATGAAACCCAGGTTGAGGTAGTGACTGCAAATATCAGGTCACGTTTTTCAAATTCATCAACTGACGTTGCCTATGCTCAAAACCAGATTGTGCATCATGAGCAGAAAGTAGCTGAGCCGAGACCTGAGTATTCAAGTGATGTATCTCATTTCGGGCAGGAGCTTGCTAGCGGTAATAGCAACATAGTTTCTGCTTCCGAGCAATTAAAAAGGACTATTAGCGCATTAAGTGATTCAGAAGTAGAGAATTTGCTGCGTGAACTTTTAGCATCAGACGAATTGGAAGCGGAGTTTTGATATGAGCCCGGAAAAAAACAAACGCGAATTGCTAGCCAAATTACTGCAAAAAAAATTGAATGCAAAATCTGGCGAGAAAACAGAAAAAAAATATCCTGACGATATTATTGCCATTGTGGGAATGAGTGGCCGTTATCCCATGGCAGATGATATTGATATGTTTTGGGAAAATCTGGTGGCGGGGCGGGATTGCGTCACTGACATCCCGCAAACACGCTGGAACTGGCAAGAATTTAAATGGGGTACTGCAGCGGACTCGGCCAGGACTCAAGGTGGTTTTATTGCAGATGTTGATAAATTTGATCCCCAATTTTTTGGGATATCCCCCAGAGAAGCGGTAACTATGGACCCGCAGGAGCGGCTGTTCCTGCAGACGGCCTGGCACACAGTTGAGGATGCTGGATATACACCTAAAACCCTGGCAAATAACAGTGGCAAGGTAGGTGTTTTTGTTGGAGTGATGAACTCCAATTATTCCATTCTGGGCTCCACTTTATGGAATCAAGCCCATAAAACTGATCAAACATATATTTGTAACCCCACATTTTGGTCACTGGCCAATCGGGTTTCCTATACGTTTAATTTTAATGGCCCGAGCCTCGCAATTGATACGGCGTGCTCCTCTTCTCTTACTGCAATACATCTCGCCTGTGAAAGTATTCGTCGCAACGAGTGTGAGATGGCGCTGGCCGGCGGGGTGAATTTAATTCTCCATCCGGCACAAATGGAAATTCTCGCCAAGCGGGAAATGCTATCCCCCACCGGCAAGTGCCATAGCTTTGGTCAGGGTGCAGATGGTTTTGCTGATGGTGAGGGTGTCGGTGCTATTTTGCTAAAGCCATTGAATCAGGCAGTACAGGATGGCGACAACATCTACGGTGTTATTCGCGGTAGCCATTTAAATTCCGGTGGTAAAACAAACGGTTATTCAGTTCCTAGCCCTGTTGCGCAGGCTAATTTAATTGCAACGACGATTAAAAATGCAAAAGTCGATCCGCGTAAAATTACTTACGTTGAGGCTCATGGTACTGGTACTGCATTGGGTGATCCGATTGAGGTGAGGGGGCTGGCGAAAGCTTTTGGATCTCATACTGAAGACAAGCAATATTGTGCATTAGGTTCAGTTAAGGCAAACATTGGGCATTTGGAAGCCGCTGCAGGAATATCCGGCATTACTAAAATCTTGCTGCAAATGAGGCATGAGACCCTTGTGCCTACTATTCATGCTACACAAGAAAGTGAATATATCGATCTAAAAAATTCTCCATTTTACCTGCAAAAAGAAATCAGCCCCTGGCTGCCGGGTAAGAAAAAGCTGGCAGGGATAAGCTCATTTGGAGCAGGCGGTTCCAATACCCATATCATCCTTCAGTCCTTTAATCTTCCTGAGCAGCAGCATGGCGACATGCCATGCGTCATTCCTGTGTCAGTCACACACAAGCATCAACTGCCTGACTATATTCAGTCGTTGATAGCTCAAATTGAAAAAAATAAGACAGCAAAGCATTTCAGTCTTGTGAATGTGTCTCATACCTTAATCGAAGGGCGACAGGATATGGCGGTACGCCTCGCAGTGGTCGCCAGTAATATTGATGAGCTGTTGAGTAAGTTGCGTAGCTATTTACAAGGCAATAAAAATATCGAAAACCTTTTCGAGGGCTTCGCCGACACAAATGATGCAAAACAGTATCATGTGTTTAAATCCCTGCAGCAAAGCGAGCTTATCCAGTTTGCAAAAAAATGGGTCTCCGGTGAAGTTAAAAAGCCTCAGGCACTCTTTAAAAATTTTCAGCCACAGCGCATTTCCCTGCCGGGTTACCCATTCTTGAAAGAAAGCTATTGGGCTCCTCGTTCGCCTGCAGAGGTGGTTGGTAATGAATCCGATTCTAAGCTAGTGAAAAGTTCGGCCATTCCTGTTGCCTCCACAACTATTACTTCTGCGTCGCCCCGTATTGGCAATCTTTATTTAACCCCAGCATGGATTAATAAAGCTGCCAAGGGTAGTGCTGCTCAGACTGACTTATCCAATGTGTTGATTTTTAGTCAGGATGAAAATTGCCATCCACTGTTTGAGCACAAGTTCAAGCAAGTGAGTTTCGTAAAATTAGGCAGCTCCTTTAGCAATGATGGAAAAAATAATTACACGGTTCGTCAGGATCATAAAGAAGATATGGAGTTGCTGCTAAATACTGCTGGTGGTCTGCGACCTGTAGATGCAATTATTTACGCATGGAAAAATTCTGCCATCGAGGCCAATGAACAAACAGGTGCAGTTGAGTCATTGTACGCTGGTATTCAGCCACTTTTGAGTTTGGTAAAAAACCTTGCCAGTAACAATAAAAATGCAGCGATAAAAATAGTTATCTGGTCCGTTGATAATGGCTGCTTATCGGATTTGTCCAGTCTGGCTTATTCCGGATTTGTTAAGTCTGTTAAGGCTGAGCAGCAAGAGCTGGATATAAAGCATGTAATCTTTGAGAAAAACGAAGAGCATTCGTTAGAGTTTCAGCTGGCGGCTTTAACGACAGAGTTGATGGAGCCTGCTTCAGCTCCAGCGGTGATCAAGTATTGTGAGCAACAGCGAAAAATAGAAAGCATCCAGTCTGTAGAGCTAGCAGATACAACAGCATTGCATAGCTGGATTAAACAAGGCGGCACCTACCTGATTACCGGCGGTCTAGGTGGATTAGGGAAAGTATTTGCCAAGCGCATTGCTGCTATAGGTGGAGTGAAGCTGGCGCTTACCGGGCGTTCAGCGCTTTCTGAGAGCAATAAATCTTTTCTCGAAACCTTGCGCGCAAAAAATAACGAAGTTGTGTATTACTCTTGCGACCTTACCTCTGAAGCGGATGTTCATGTGCTGTTTGAAAAGATTACCAGCCGGTTCATCAAGCTCGATGGCATCATACACAGTGCAGGTGTAATTAAGGACTGCCTGATTAATCGCAAAAACTGGCCGGATTTTAAGGCAGTGATAGATACAAAAATTAAAGGTGTTTTTAACCTTGATCAGGAAAGTGCGGCCATGCCGCTGGATTTCTTTGTTGCATTTTCCTCTGTAAGTTCAGTGCTCGGAAATATCGGCCAAACAGACTATGCCTTTGGTAATGCCTATTTGGATGAATTGTGCCGTTGGCGTAATAACCTGAAAGAAAAAAATCTACGTTCGGGAAAAAGTATCTCTATCAATTGGCCGATCTGGGAAGATGGTGGAATGAAAATAGAGAAAAACATTCTCAGGGCAATGGAAGAGTCCGTGGGAATTATTCCCCTGGCTGAAAATCAGGGATTAGATATGTTTGACGATATTATGCAGTCTTCATTGACTCAGGTAATGCCCTTGCATGGAGTATTAAATCGCCTGGAAACAACGATGCAGCGCTATAACGCACATGGTGAATCTGCCTTACCCGGTTCGCCGATCGGCGCTGAAGCACAAAGTAAATCAACATCGGATTCAATACTTGTTAATGCAGCAGAAACCGCGAACCAGCTAGCTCAACCTTTGGATGAGAAGTTGCGGGAAATGATCAGCAAGGCAATTCAATTGCCGAAAGAGCGGATCGATCCCAATCGGGTATTCGGTGATATGGGCTTTGATTCGATTGTGTTGCGTGAGTTTGCAGCCAATTTCAAAACAAAACTGGATATAGAATTATCACCTGCTGTTTTCTTCTCTTCCAATACATTAAATAAAATAAAGCAGTATCTGCTGACTGATCATCTTTCCAGTCTGCAAAAAACCTTGGTGCCGTCTGGAGTTGTCGCGAACAACATCGGTTCGCAAGAGAAAATGATAGCTACGCCGGTGCGTCAACTGGCACAAGCGCAGTCTGCGCATCAACAACCTGTACCACACAGTCACAACGAACCTGTCGCTATTATTGGTATGGATGGCATGTTCCCGGGCGCAGAAAACCTGGATGTGTTCTGGCAGAATTTGAGCGAAGGTGTCGATCCTATCAGCGAGATCCCGCCAATGCGTTGGCGCTGGCAGGATCACTATGGCAGTACCTTCGGTGCCGCTAATAAAACCAATTCAAAATGGGGTGGCTTTATGCCTCATATTGAATATTTTGATCATCATTTCTTTGATTTATCTGCTGGCGAAGCGATTCATATGGATCCACAACAGCGGCTGTTTTTGCAAACCGTTTGGAAAACAATTGAGTCTGCCGGTTACAACGCAATGGATTTAAAAGGCAATAATGTTGGTGTCTTTGTCGGCGTTGAATTTAGTGATTATAAGGATTATCTCGATCGCAATGGTGTGCGTTACAGTGCTGAAATGGCGATCGGAAATTCGCTCAATATGATTCCTAATCGGGTTTCCTATTATTTTGACTTTGATGGTCCGAGCGAGGCGGTAGATACAGCCTGTTCGGGCAGTTTGGTGGCGATTAATCGAGCCATCAGGTCTATTCAGTCAGGCGAATCGCGTTTGGCTATTGCAGGTGGTGTAAGCGTTATTCTTTCACCCAAGACCATGATAGGCACCAGCCAGCTAAATATTTATTCTCCTGATGGTCGTTGCAAAACTTTTGATAAAAGCGCCAATGGTTATGTAAAAGGTGAAGGTGTTGCTGCAGTTTTATTAAAGCCGCTTAAAGCCGCTATTGAAGATGGCGATAATATTTTGGCAGTTATTAAAGGCGCCGCAGTCAATCACGGTGGCCGTAGTAATTCGATTACTGCACCAAATCCAGCTGCACAAGCAAAATTGTTGTTTAAAGCCTATTCCGAAGCGGGAATTGGTGCAGAGCGCGTGTCCTATATTGAGTTGCACGGCACCGGCACTAATCTTGGTGACCCGGTAGAAGTAGAGGGTATCAAGTCCGCATTTGCCATGTTGGCAGAATCTGCCGGCACTCCGGTTTCCAAAAACAATTATTGTGGTATCGGGTCAGTTAAATCCAACATTGGCCATCTTGAACCAGCAGCTGGAATTGCTGGTGTGATTAAAGTCATTCTCTCAATGAAGGCCCGCCAGCTGCCGCCCAATCTCCATTTCACAGATTTGAATCCTCTGATCAAAATTGAGAATTCGCCGTTTTATGTGGTGGATAAAAAACGCGATTGGGTAAGAAATCTGGATAGCGATGGAAACGAGTTGCCACTGGTTGCCGGGGTAAGCTCTTTTGGCTTTGGCGGCACTAATGCTCACCTGGTATTGGAAGAATATCTTGCTCCACGTCAGGCCTCCATTGCGCAGAGTTCATATCTTTTTGTGTTGTCCGCAAAAACCTCGGCGCAGTTGGATGAATCAGCGCGCAATTTAATTGCGTATGTAGATTCATCCGCGCGCGAAGCTATTTCACTGCGCGATTTTATTTACACGCTGCAAGTTGGCCGGGTACCAATGGAGGAGCGTTTGGCATTCACGGTTAGCCATTGGCAAGATTTGGGCGAAAAATTACGTGATTATCTCGCGGGTAGACTAGATTACGTTGATTGCCGAGGCAGTAAGGCAAGCAACCACATACCGGTTCACGATTTGCTGGATGACAGTCTGCAAGGGTATATCTTACAGAGTGGCAACAACAGGCAATTAGCGAAGTGGTGGTTGCTGGGCGTTAATTTTAATTGGCAGTTGCTTTACACCAATGCTCCGTCAAACAAAATTAACCTGCCGACATATCCATTTGCTAAAACGCGGTGCTGGATTGATTCGGTGGTTGGTGAAGCCCAGATTATCGAACAGCCAGCAGCTTCTGTCCCCGCTCCGGTGTCTGAGCCAATAGCAGCTACTCAATCCGTATCGGCTATTCCTGCATTGGTGCGGGAAAAAGTGTCCCAACTTGCCGGGGTAAGCTTTAGCGAACTTGCAGATGATGCGCATCTGGCGGCGGATATTGGTCTGGATTCAATAAAAATGATGAGCTTGATTAATGAGCTTATCTCATCAAGACCAGAGGCTGAGCTGGAATATTTTAATGAATTGGGAATGAATAGCATTGTTGGCCAGGCACAAACCATTTCCGGGTTAATTGACATTTTTACCAGAGCAGAAGCGAGCGTATCTTCTTCTAATGTATCAGCGCAAACACCACCAACGACCAGCACACAAGGTGTGATTATGGTGGATGATGGTGTTCCTTTACTGGATTCGCAATATCTGTTTTTGCCAACGTATTTTATTACCAACTCCAGCTCTTTGTGCTCTTATGTAGAGCTAAAAGGCCCGCTAGATATCAACCTCGCCAATGCGGCTTGGTCGAAGCTGATTCAGCGCCATCCCGTTTTGCAGCTTGGTTTCCAGTGGCCCGGAAAAAAATCAGCGACCTTTGCTGATGTTAAAGTGGATTTTGTTCGTGATTACCTGGCCCCTAAAATCCGCTGCGAAGATATACGTGCGTTATCGGACAAATCTGCCGCAATTCAGCAGGCATTTGATGAGCGATTAAATCGTCAGTGGAACATGGAGCAATGGCCGCTGCACGAGTTTGCGCTGTATCAAAAAGCTGATGATGAATATGTTCTTTTCTGGAGTAATGAGCACATCATTTCCGATGGCTTAAGTAACCAGCAGGCACTCAGGGAGTTTCTGGAGCTTTATACCGCTGAGTTAAGTGGTGTAGTAATTCCGGCCGCTGAATACAGTTCAGCAGAGCAATATGTTGAGTTGATCAAGCGAATTAACAGTTATACCGAGAGTGAGAGCGTTGCTGATATTCCCCAGGCATTGTCTGGCAGCTACACCTTTAACCCTGAAGGCAAAATCCGTGATCGAAGCAATGTGAAATTTGAATGTGCGAAGCATGTCCTTGATTCGGCATTTACTGACAAGTTGTTTGAATTAACGAAACGCTCGCGCTTTTCAATGAACACTATTCTGGTAAATGCATTTATTCAGGCTATTGCGCAATACGATAAAACCGGTCAGGACATAACCCTGCAAATTCCAACCGGTGGACGGAATTATCCGGATCTATCCTTAACCAATACTATGGGGTGCTTTGCGCAGAATTTGTCGATCAGTTTTTCTCGTACCAATATTGGCGATCAGCAGAGTGGATTTGATCTGGTGCAAAACACCATTAACGATTCCATCCTGTATGGTGTTGATATAAAGCAAGCACGGGATTTGACTGCTCTGGTCAAGCAGATGCCATTAACCGAACAGAATGCGCTGCCAAAACATGCTGCAGACATGATGCTGGCAGCTGTTAAATCCAATTTGTACTTTCCCTATACGGGACACACTGGTATTGCAAGCTGTTATGGCAATGTCCAGGTTCAGCAATATACTGCGGGAACCTCCAATTCTCCCGGCAGTATTGATTTGCTCCAGGAAATTTTTGATGGACGACTTCATATTTTTGTAAATTATGATGCGAGTTTTTTCCCATCTACCTTAATTGATAGCCTGGTGAAAGACTACATCGGAAAATTGGAATCCTTTACTGCGCAAAACTTTATTTTGACTTCGGGTGCACATCTGAATGTTGTAGACAGTCAGTTGCAAACTGATGTGGTACTTGATCATGCCAACCGAGTCCTTAATGCCTCACTTACGCTGGGCGACGTTAATAAAGACCTTGAGGCGGATCTTGGTTTTGATTCCATTGATAAAATAAAACTGGTTACGCAGTTGTATACATGGAACAAAACCATCAATCGATCCGCGTTGATTAAGTGTCGCAGCCTGGGTGAGATGGCGGCGGCTATTCAGCATGGTTCGGTTACTGGCAGTGCTCAAACAGCTATTGCACTCACGTCGAGTAATACTGCCGCAACTACTGAAGCACACGTGAGTTTTGATGATTCAATCCTGACTCCCATTGAGCGCATTATTAACCAGGCACAAGCTACACCTGATGCGATTGCCGTTACTAATCAGCAGGGCCAATCAATCACCTATCGGGAGTTGGATATTCAATCCAGCAAGATAGCGCGTGTGTTAAAAGCGCAGGGCATAGGTACTGCAGATTTTGTTGGTGTTATTTCCAATCGCGGTCCGTTAATGTTGGTGGGAATACTGGCGATTTTAAAATCCGGTGCAGCTTATGTGCCGATTGATCCCACATATCCTGCGGGCAGGATGAGTTACATTTTAAAACACGCGCGGATTAAGACTCTTGTTGCAGATCCATCGCTGATTGGTGTGCTCGATGATTTGTTTCCGGCAGATAAAGAAAATAGAACTGAAGGTACCCTGCTTGAGTCGATTGTTTTGCTGGGTAATGCGAATCAGCAACAAAGTGAAAGTTTTGGGAAAATTGTCAGTGATGTTGTGACAACAGCCTCCTGGGGCTCGCTCTCTGGAGAGCGTCTGGAGTTATCTATAAATCCACAGGATAACATGGTGGTGCTATTTACCTCCGGCTCAACGGGTAACCCCAAGGGCGTAGTGTTGAATCATGAAGGTTACAACAATCGACTGAACTGGCATCAGAAACTGTTCCAATTGTGTCCAGGTGAAAAGGTTGCCCAGAAAACATCATGCTGTTTTGACGTATCTCTGTGGGAATTGTTTTGGCCGCTGATGTTCGGTGGTGTGGTGTGCGCAGTTGAAAAAGATACTGTATCCAACCCCTGGGATTTTGCTGATTGGCTGGAGGCGGAATCAATCAACATTGCGCACTTCGTTCCATCAATGTTCGGTGCATTTATTTCCAATATTGATACGGAAAAACATCAATTTAAATCCCTGCGTTGGTTGGCATTCTCCGGCGAGGCTTTGGCAACCAACACCGTCCAGCAATGGATAGATGCCTACCAATTGACTGTTGGGTTATGCAATTTGTATGGCCCAACAGAAGCATCGATCGACGTTACCTATCACATTATTAGCGAGCGTCCGGGCGATGCAGTTCCCATCCCGATAGGAAAAGCCATTGATAATGTTTCACTGATTATTCTTGATCAGGAAGGCAATCAGGTTAAGCCCGGAGAAATGGGGGAGTTGTGCATAGGTGGAATTCAGGTTGCGAAAGAGTATCTCTATGAGCCGCAATTAACCGCAAAAGCATTTATCTCCAATAAGTTTGCTGCAATTCCGGGGGCAACCTTGTACAGAACTGGCGATCTGGCAACGGAAAACGAAGATGGTTCTTTTAATTACCATGGTCGTATTGACAGCCAGGTAAAGATTCGCGGCTTTAGAGTAGAGCTGGGTGAAATAGAAAATATCGCCTCCAGTCATACCAATATCAACGAGGCTGCGGTTTTGCTGGTTAATCAGGGCGGCACGGATAAGTTGATTATGTGGTATGCCGGTGCGCAGACACCTGAAGCAGAGATAAAAGCGTTTATCAATGAGCGCTGCCCGGATTATATGGTGCCACATTTTGTTTACTGGTCAGACGTTGCCTTACCAAAAAATAGCAATGGAAAACTTGATCGGAAAGTATTGCTTAATCAATTACAGGCGGGCACTGAAAAAAAGATCGAATCAAAAACGACAACGCCTACTGTTGATAAAGTATTGCCTGTCGGGCCTGCACAAAAATGGATTTTTTCCTATTTTGATGAGCCTTATAAATGGTATGGCATCAGTCAGCTTCATTATCGCAAAGCGTTAGACATAGATTGCTTCCAGTCGGCAGTGAACATATTGGTGGAAAACCACGCTGAATTGCGCACGGTATTTGGTCAAAAAGATGGATCCTGGGTACAGGAAGTCCATACGAATTGCCCAGTGCTTGAAGTTATTCATCATCACTCAACACTAAGCGGCGATGAATTGGCGGAATCTATTCAGGAGCTTGCTTATGCCATGGCGGATAGTTTGCATTACAACCAATGGCCATTGTGCAAATTTGCGGTAATAAAGTTACAGGATGATTCATGCAAGATCTTGTGGGTCGCACATCATCTGATGTCGGATCTGGTATCCGGACAACTATTAAGCCGGCAATTATGGGCGGTGTATTCCAGTCTGGTTAGTAACTCAACATATGATCAGTCTTTGTTTGTATCTTCTACTTCTTATCCTGGTTATGTAGAAGAGCTCCAGGCTGCATTTTCTACTGAGTCCTCTGAATATAAAAACCTGTTGAATTACTGGAAGAAGCAGGCTGCAGGCATAAAGAAATGCATTGAAATCCCCTATGACCAACACGGTGGGGATAACACTGAAGATTCAGATGCACGGATTGTAATTGCTCTTGAAAAAGATGCTGTTGGTCTTTTGCAGCGCAATGCCTGTGAGCTTTATGAATGTAATTTCTATTCTTTGCTCTGTGCCCCGGTTTACAAATTGATGGCTAATTTGCTCAAGCGTACCCAGATTGCTATTAGCCACAAACTAAATGCTAGGAATATTGGCGGCCCAGCAAAGAATTATTTTAGTTGCGTTGGCAATTTTGCAGTAAACGCACCGCTAAACATCAGCGTTAAAAAGCAGGATGGATTCAGTGTAATCATTAATGCAATTAAGAGCGGCCTCGCTGATATGCCAATGGGTGGTGCAAGTTATGATTGGGTATCCGATGCACTTCCCGAGGATATGTATCCTGATAGTAAGCTGACGAGTATCCGCATAAATTATCTTGGCGATATAACCGCTATAGAGAGCGAAGATTTTTATGTTAATGAAAAAGAGTTAAATCAGCGCTTGTCTTTCCCTCTACAGAAAAGAACCAGCTTGGTGGAATTCTTCTTTTATACGAAAAATAAGGTTACTTATCTCGAAATATCCTACTCAGATAATTTCTATGCCATGAAAACAATGGAGGGTATTGGCGCACAGTACCAGGAAATTTTGAGCGAGTTGGTGCATGAGGTTAAGCGATCTTCTGCAGTTACTTCTGATTGAGTAGAAATAAATAATTAAATTTTAAATTTAAAAATGAGGATATACATTGTGAAAAAAATGACTTTAGTTAAGTGTTTGCTTGTAGGCTCAGTATGTTTTCTTGGTGCTCCCTATTCCGCCTTTGCCAAAGCAATGAGCGGCAATGAGATTGTAGTAACTGCAGAGGATAGATACATAGGGAAAACTCAAAAGTCAGAGTTGGCAATGATACTTATTAACTCGGATGGAAAAGAGCGCACCAGAAAAATGACCATGACCAGAAAGAATTTTGGTGCAGATCTAAAAGATCAAAAAGCCATATATTTCTTTAATTACCCTGAAGACATCAAGGATACGAGCTATTTGAGCTTTGACTGGATCGAGGAGGGAAAAGATGATGACTCATGGTTGTATTTGCCTGCACTGAAAAAGGTAAAGCGTCTGGCTTCGGCAGATAAATCGGATCCATTTCTGGGTAGCGATTTTACCTATACGGATATAAAAACGTCCCGTAAAGATTATTGGGATTACACGATTGTAAAAGATAGCGAAATGGTCGATGGACATGATTGCTGGGTACTTGAAGGTGTGCCCAAAAATGGTGACTACGATAGAGTGATAAAAGAGACTGGTTATGATAAATCTCGTATATGGGTTAGCAAAGATAACTTTATCAAAATGAAAGGAACTTTCTGGGTTGTAAAAGGAAAGAAAATAAAACATTTTGAAGCTAAAGATATAGAAAATATCGACGGTATCTGGACGGTAAAAACCAACAAAATGACTACTACCAAGGGCGGTGCTACCGAGCATTCCACCATCATAAAAATTGATAAAGTCCGCTATGAGGAAGAAGTGGATGATGCATATTTTACGCCGTTAAAAATGTCGCGAGGCATATCGAAATGATGTTTAGAAAAGGAGCTTTAGCTTTTTGTTTTTTGGGTTATCTGGGAGTTCCTGCGGTAAAAGCAGATGATTCCGAAAGGTTTGCATACAGCGGCTTCCTTGCAGAGGAAGTCGGGTACAGCTACCAGCATGAAGAGTTTACCTGGTCAAAGGTCAAGTCGACCGCCAGCCTGAATGTCGATGCCTATTTTTCTCCGTCCTGGAGTGGCAGGTTGAATGTTCAGGGAACTTATGATGCCGCGTATAAGTTTTATGGTAGAAGTCATTTTAATGAAGAAACCCTGGATGTATATGAGGAAGATTTTCGCATCAATGAAGCCTATACCGATGTGGATATTAATTCCTGGTTAAATGTTCGGTTTGGTCGGCAGTTTTTTGGTTGGGGCGAAAGTAATAGTGAACAAATAAGCGACCTTGGTAACCCGCGCGATTTACGTGAGCTCGGCCTTCAGAACGTTAAGGATATTCGCCTCCCCGTAGGTGCGACAAAGTTCACGGTGTATAGCGCCTCATGGGAATATAACCTTATTGCAGTGCACGAAGCTCGCGTGGATGAATTAGGGGCAGAAGGTTCAGAGTTTGATCCTTTTCTGGCGTTTAGAGAGCGCCTCCTGATTTTGTCGGCGGATGAGCCCGAATCGGATCTGGATAACACCGGTGTGCTTAGCAGGTTGTTTATCTCAAATGATTGGGGTGATATCAGCTTTTTTGCCGCCCGGCAATTTGAAGGGTTTCCACTGTTACTCTTTAAGGGCGTGAACGCTGACACACAACAATTAATATTCCAGCCCGAGTATAACCAGCTCAATTCCTATGGTTTTTTCGGCAACCTAATCGATGGTTCCTGGCAGCTGAAATATGACTTTGCGCGTACGTTAGACATGCCTCACGATGTGAAAGTGGTTGAGTATTTGGTCCCGCAGCTGCAGACATTGCCAGTAAGCTCTGTCATATCTTTCCAGGAAAAAAACATTGTTAAAGGAATGTTTGGCATTGAGTACAGCGGTTTTACGGATACACAGGTTTCGTTGGAATACATCGCGAGTTATATAGAAGATCACACGGAAATGCTAAGGGAAGAAAAGTATGAAAGAAAAATATCTACGTATATTTCCCGTACTTTTTCCAATGGAAACATCACTTCCTCACTCTGGATGAATCATCTTATCAGCGATAACGCTAATATTTTCAGGATTGATGTTTCGTACAACTATGATGATGACGTGAAGTTTTTCATAGCACTGAGCGGAATCGAGGGGGCCAGGAAGGGAGCTTATTATTACGATTACGACGAAGTTGACAGGTTCGCAGTCGGTGTGAAGGTATCATTTTAAGGAAATGATGAATATGGCTACGAATATTATGAAGGAATCGGAAAAAACATTTTCTAGCCCATTGTTCGCCTTGTATTTCATTTCGCTGTTATCCGGATTTTCGATGGGGATTTTTAACCCGTTGATATCGATATTAATGAAACAGCACGGCGTAAGCGAGGTGTTGATCGGTGCGAATGCGAGTGTGTATTACTTGTCTATAGCACTGTTTTCACCTTTTGCTGGAGTATTGATTCGTCGCGTTGGTATTCATTGGGTGATTTTCGCGGGAATTTTTATCACCGCGATTGCTACTACGATGTTTCCACTGACGGACAATATTACAAACTGGTTTTTACTGCGAATCATGATGGGTGTGGGTATTTGCCTGTACATGGTTGCGGGGCAAACCGGATTAAATTTATATGCAAACTCAAAAAAGCGCGGTGTTATTGTGGCGGTGCACGGCGCCGCCTTTGGGGTTGGTTTTATTATCAGCCCCCTGATAGGGTCCTTTCTGTATGCGCATTATCCACAATATGCTTTTGTATTTGGTAGTTGTGTTATTTCTTTGGGTATTCTGGTCATATTTGCGCTAAATAAAAGTTTGCAGGAAGAGAAATACTTCAATGTTGTAAGCGTATTCAGAAAGGTGCAAGTAGCCTTATCCGGAGTTTTTATATATGGCGCCCTTGAAGGGATTGTTGTTACCTTGTTGCCGGTATATTTAATCAATCAATCCTTGCCCGTGGAAATATCCTCCCTGCCATTGCCTCTGTTTATGATCGCATCGGGTTTGGGAATGATTCCGGTGTCCTATTTTGGCGACAAGTATGGGCATTGGAAAATATTACTCGTATCTGCGCTTGTTGGAATTGCCACACTGTTTCTCATGCTCATGATTAAAAATAGTCACGCCATTACAGTCGGTGCTGTTTTATTGGGTTTGAGTGTGGGAACGTTTTTTCCGGTAACACTTGCGATGATTGGCAATCAATTATCCAAATCGGAAATGCCAACGGGCAGTGCTTTGTTCACTGCATCGTTTAGTTATGGCTGTGCAGCCGGACCATTTATTGCCTCCCTTTTCATGTCTTCATTGGGCGACAAACACATCTTTAGTCTAATCATCATACTGCTGCTGTTTCTGGCGATTACTATGCTGTTCAAATCGCCGGATCGATTTCAGCTTTCGACGAATAAATAGGTGAAAATAATGAACGCTCCTAAAGGAAATATCATAACGCGTAGAAATTTTTTAAAACTAACACTCGCTGGAGTGGGTACATCTGCGGTGGGGTTGTATCTATTTTGTGAGGAAGGTGACGCAGTTAATTATTCTGATCCTGCCTATTTGTATTGGAACAAATTTACGCAGGGCGGACTAAATCTGGAGAACTATCTGATTTTATGTGGTTCATTAGCTCCCAGTGCGCACAACACCCAGCCTTGGAAATTTTCGATCAAGGAAAAGGAAATTAGCGTGTTTGCCGACCATCAGCGCAGTCTGGGCAGCGCTGATGCTCAGCACAGAATGATACTGATATCTGTTGGTTGCGCGCTGGAAAATATTAAGGTTGCCGCTAATCAATTGGGGTACCGTGCGGATATATCGTTGGCTCCCAGTGCTGAATTTGAAAAAACGGGAATGTGCGCGAAAGTAACATTGGTATCAGATGATCAACTTGGCGGGAATGTTTTGTTTGATTCAATTTTCAAGCGACAAACAACCCGTTCACCCTACCTTGCAGAACCAACCCCTGAAATAGTTAAGTCATCAATTATGGGGCTTAATGATTTTTCAAATGTTTCGCTACGCTGGTTTGACGATACTGCGGATCTTGCATCAATGGCGGAAATCAATAGTGCTGCGTGTGTGGCCTTCACCAAGGATGATCCCGCCTATCTTGATAGCTTAAAATGGTGGCGATATTCGCGTGAAGAAATCCTTAAAAAGCGCGATGGGATTTCAATTTTTACATCGGCCGCACCAGCTGCGATAAAACAATATTTTCAATATGGTGTGTCGCCGGAAGATATGGCGGGAGACTTTGGGAAGCAGGGAGAAATAGATTTAATGAAAAATCTTTTTTCCTCAACTCCTTTGTGGGGCGTAATTACAGCAAACGATGTCAGTAACGCATCCAGATTGCAGTCCGGGCAACTGTTTGAACGCATTTTCCTGGATGCTACCCGACAAAATTATCGTATGCAGGCGATTAATTACGTTCCTGAGCAAAAGGAATATGCGGATAAATTTAAGGACTTATTTGGCATTCCCAAGATGGATGAATTGCTAATGGTTTTCAGGGTTGGAAAAGCTGATCTGTGTGAAAAATCTGTAAGATTGCCATTAAGCGACATCATCGTTTAATTTGTTTTTGAATTTGAAGGATTATTAATGTTATGAGCAGCAAGGTTACTTTTTTATTTTCCGGCCAGGGATCTCAATACTATCAAATGGGTCGCGAGCTTTATATGCAGCTGCCTGTATTCAAGGAAAATGTTGACTGGCTTGATCATATTTTTCAATCAAAAACAGGATTTTCTCTGGTTGAAAAGCTGTATAGCCAAGAGATGTCAGCAGGTGATCGATTCGATGAGCTTCGCTATACACATCCGGCACTTTTTGTTATTCAGTATTCGCTCGCGATGTCCCTCATTGAAGATGGTGTACGTCCATCAAGGTTAATAGGGTTGAGCCTTGGCGAGTGCGTATCCATGGTCGTTGGTGGTGTCGTTTCGCCTGAGGATATGCTGGACACACTAATCAAGCAGAGTGATTTGCTTGAACGCGAATGTTCAGATGGCGGAATGATTGCAGTGCTTAAAGGGGCAGATTTTTTTCATTCAAATCCTGAAACTTTTCTCGATTGCGAGTTGGCTGCGGTAAATATGCCGCAGCTTATTTGTGTGTCCGCAAAAAAGGAAACGCTTGATCGTACGGAGGGAAAACTGAGGGCAGATAATATTGTTTATGAGCGACTTCCTTTGCGGCAACCTTTTCACAGTGTGCACCTTGAGCCACTGCGGGAAAGGTTTATTCGTATATTTTCCAACATAAAGTTTAAGGAAAGTAATACTGAAATCGTGTCATCCATGTCTACTACAAATAACGATAACTATAACGCTTTGCATATGTGGCGGGTTAAACGCAACCCGATATTGTTTTATCAGACGATGCAGGGATTAGTACCGGATCGGGATATGGTTTATGTTGACGTTGGACCTTCAGGATCATTGGCTAACTTTGTTAAATACAGTTTGCCAAATAATGCATATCGCAGCATTTTTTCAATTATGTCGCCCATGGGCCGAAGCTTGAGCAATTATGAGGCATGTAAAAATAGTTTAAATCCATCAATGACGTTTAAAGGAGCTAGTAAATGTTAACTTATGTATTTCCTGGACAAGGATCGCAATTTAAAGGTATGGGAAAAGAGCTGTTCGATGATTTTAAAACACTAAGCGGTATTGCCGATAATATTCTAGGATATTCTCTGCGGGAATTATGTGTTGAAGATCCTCGGAATCAACTTAATAAAACACAATTCACGCAACCGGCAATTTATGTTGTTTCGGCGCTGAGTTATCTCAAGTGGTATGAAGAATCCAGTAGTAAAGCAGATTATTTAGCCGGGCATAGCCTGGGTGAATACAACGCTCTTTTTGCAGCAGGCGCATTTGATTTTGAGACTGGTTTGAAATTGGTCAAAAAGAGAGGCGAGCTCATGGGGCGGGCAACTGCTGGCGGCATGGCCGCTGTGTTGGGTGTATCAGTGCAAGATATTAATAGCATTTTACGTGACAATAATTTTACAAACATTGATGTCGCTAACTTTAATTCAAGCACCCAAACAGTGCTATCGGGCGACTTAACTGAAATTAATGCCGCCGCAAAAGTGTTTGAGCGACATAAGGCGCGCTATATTGTTTTGCCGGTTAGTGCAGCATTCCATTCGCGTTATATGGTAGAAGCAAGGTCGGAGTTTGAATTGTTTCTAAATGATTTCAATTTCAATAATTTGTTGACCCCGGTTATTTCCAATGTGACAGCAAGACCTCATGCTGACGATAAGCTGAAACTTAATATGCGAGATCAAATTACCAGCTCTGTGCGTTGGTTGGAAACTGTAAATTATTTGTTGGATCAGGGCGTTTTTGAATTTAAGGAATTGGGGCCGGGAATGGTACTGAGTAAATTAGTCGATTCAATAAAATTAACCCGCGCCAATTTAGATTCAGTTTTGAATCGTGAAGTTGCCTGATTGCATGAAAATTCTGACGACTTTATTTTACTTTTACTGGTTCGTTTAATTGTTCTCCAATTTGACTTATGTATACTGCCTTGGTTTTTCCAGTGCCAGTTTTTATTGGTTTTTTATAGATTTTTTATAAGGAGTGTGCAATGTTCTCTAGTAAAGTGTTAAAAGTTATTCCTTTGATTGCGGTAATGGGCCTTTGTTCTTGTGCCACGCGACCTGACAAGATTGCGGCATCTGATTTGCCACAAGATAAATATCGTACATATGAGTGCACCATGCTGGATACTGAGTTGAAGAACGCTCAAACTGAACTGGCCGCGGTAACAAAGAAGCAAAACTCAGCAGCGAATACAGATGCTTGGTTGCTTTTGCTGTCAGTAGTGCCAGTAAGTAAAGTTACCGGCGATTACGAAAAGGAAGTTGCTAACTGGAAAGGTGAAGTTAACGCCATTGAGACGGAAAAACAAAAAAAGAAATGTGCATGAAGCACTGTCATGCTTTGGAAACATATTCCATAGATTGCATAAAAAAACCCGCAAATTGCGGGTTTTTTTATGCTTTTAATTCAGCCTTAGTAAACTAGTGTTTGAATTGCATGGGCCGGAATTGTCACCGTGGTTTCCTGATTGCCAATGTAATAGCGATAGGAGACGGCTGCATCAGTATTATTCATCACCACTGTCGCGAGTTGGTTGTCCGCATTAATGAATGATGTGGTTTGCAACAGGCTGCGACTGGCCACCGCGCTCACACGTTGCGCAGCAGGTTTGATAAATTTGGAGAAATGACCCAGGTAGTAATAGCTTGGCGTGTAAATTAATTCCCCTTTGTTATCGGCGTGAATGGGCGAGAAGCAGAAGTTGCCCACATGGTTGGGGCCGCCTTTGTCATCCAGCAAAATATTCCAGTCAGTCCAGGCTACGGCGCCGGCATTAAAATCGTTAATTAATGAATCACCATAGCGTTCGCCGTTGGGCCAATATTGGTAACGCTCCGGATTAAATTTTTCTACTGTAGCTTCGGTGAGCATTAAATTTACATTCGGATAAGCCTTGCCCACTTCGGCCACGTTTTTATACATGGGTTGGCCACCGGTCCAGGTTTCGTACCAGTGGAAGCCAATGCCCCACACATATTTGGCCGCTTCCGGGTCGCTCATAATAGTGTGGGCGCGGTGGGTAATTAGATCGCGGTTGTGATCCCACACAATAATTTTTTTATCGCCCAGGCCTTCCTGTTTCAGGGTTGGTCCCAAATAATTTTTCAAAAAATCGCGCTCTTCTTCAGCGGTATAAATCATTGATTCCCAGGTTTGTTTGGCCATGGGTTCATTTTGTACGGTCAGACCCCAAATCGGGATGCCTTCTTTTTCATAGGCCTTAATAAACTTGGTGTAGTAGAGCGCCCAGGCAGCGTTGTACTCCGGTAATAATTTTCCACCGCGCAACATATTGTTGGTGTCTTTCATAAATGCTGGTGCGGACCATGGGCTCACATAGGTGGTGATTTCACCGCCTGCGGCTTGCAATACTTTTTTAATCAATGGCAAACGGTATTTGCGGTCGTGATCAATATTGAAGGTGGTTAATTCTTTATCGCCTTCTTTGATATAGGTGTAGCTGCCGCTGCTGAAATCCGAGCTGTGAATAGTCGTTCTCAACAAGCTATAACCAATACCTTTGTCATTGTGGTAATAGGCTTGCAGGAATTCATCCTGTTTTTTGCGCTTTAATTTGGCAAAGACTTCTGCGCTGGCATCAGTCACGGCGCCACCTATGCCGACGATTTTTTGATAGCGAATATCCGGATTTACAATAACTGCAATATCAGTTTCCGGATATTGTTGTGCGGGTTTCAAACTGAGGCTATCGCTCAGGCTGAGGCGCAGATTGGAATCCTTGGCGGTGGTGTAAACGCTGACTTGTTTGTCTGCAGCGAGTGAGCTGAAGCTAATGCTGGCGATCGCTGTAGCGAGTAACCAGTGTGTTAAATGTCTTTGCATTTTAATATCTCTTGTTTATTGGTACTTTTGTTTACAAATACATTCGTTCTGCACTCCGTACCGTTTGCCATTGGGTTTATCGTTTCGAAAACGCATAAATACTCGCTTCGCGAGGCCTGCCAGCAATAAATTGCTGGCGTTCCGCGAGCGCAAAACATGTTTTGCTTTTTTTCTCGCTACACCCCACTAGCTCCGTCAAGTCGTCCCTGACTTGGCGGTTTCGAAACGATAAACCCAACGTCAAACGCACATTGTGCAAATTTCGAATGGAACGGGTTACTGCTTTTTAATTTCAAACCAATTGATATTCCACTCCTTACCAATCGAACGGAAACGCAAGGTGTGATTGCCAGCAGTTAATGCAAAAGTGCCGCTGCTTTTTGTCACCCAGGTTTGCCAGCCGCCGGTCGCGTCTACGCTGCGAGTGTCTACTACTACATCATCAATCAATACTTCAAAACCGGTGCTGCCAGTTTGTGTAGCAAGGCGATAATCAATGCTGTAATTGCCTGCTGTTTCGGTTTTGATTTTGAATTCGATAAAATCGCCCGCATCAAAATGCCCCACGTTTTGGCCACCACCTGTATCGGAAGAATTTTCCAATTGGATACCGCTCATGCCCGTGTATTTTTCTGCTTCTACTTTTGCCGGTACTGCCACGAACAACAATTTAGTGTTGGCCGGATTGCTGGCATAACCTTCGGCAATTTTATTTTTGGCGGTTACCGAGTAGTAATAAGTTTCTTCCTCGCTGATACCTGAATCGGCAAAGTTGGTTGCAGTCAGGTTTTCACCAAGCAAGGTGCCTTTTACGCCGGCAACTGTAGAGCGATAGACATTGTAAGTAATATCGCTACCAACAACCGGGTTCCAGCTCAATGCGACATTGGTACCCGTTTGTGTGAGCGCAACACCCGCTGGTTTAGCCGGGTAATCAAATACATCGTTGTGCTCGCTGGTGACCAACCATTTTGCTAAACCTGAATGCACGTCATAACCGACTTCACCGTAGCTCTTAAACAGTTTTTCAATATCAGCGATGGACGCCGTAGTGAAATCCACTTTGCCGGCGTTATCGACTACATCTTTTCCTGCGACGGGAGCGTCTTCGATTAAATAAATTTCGGCCCAGGTATTTACGCTGCCGTTATCTTTAAAGGCGCCGCTAAAAGTATAGCTCTGGCCAGCTTGCAAGGTGATTTGTTGATAGAGTGCGCCATTGATTTCACCGGTTACACCTACGGGTCTGCTGATGCGCAATACAGCACCGTTACCACCGGTAGGCTGCTTGCTTGCATCGCTGTTGTTGTAATCAAAATTGAGCGAACCGCTAATGGTTAATTCAGTCCAGCCACTGCCGCTGCCAAAACCGCCGTTCACTAACACTTCTTCGTTAGTCACGTTATTTTTCAGGCTGATATTGTCGTAAGTCACATCGGGATTGGCACCGCTGTTTGCGCCGGTTTTTATCACCAGATAATAATTTTTACTGCCGGTGCCATTGGCGGTAATCACGCCGGCTTTTTTCGCGCAGGCATTGGCGAAGCTGGAATTCCAATTCGCGCAATCCCAGGTGCTGGCTTTGGTGATTAGCCCAACGCCGGTATCCAGGCTGGTATTGATTTCATTGGTCACCATGCCCCAGGTGCCTTTGCCCTGGCCACCGGCAACGCTTACTAATTTGTACGCCCAACTGGTAGATGCCCAATTATAGCCGGCAAAAATATCGTAGGTGGCGCGGCCAATTTTTCCGCCTAATTCCAAACCGGCCGATTGCCAGGGTTGGAACTCACCCATCAGCATGGGTGTTTTCAGTGCAGCAATTTTTTTATCCCAATCGCATACCCCCGCTGTTCCGGTTTGGCCGCACTTCAGCCAATCGCGATGCACATCGTAATGGCTGTCGCCCGGTCTATCGCCAAATAAACCCGGGTAAGGGTGAAGTTCAAAGGCGACGTTGGTCATGCCTTTGGCAACCGGGTCGCCATAGACTTCGATATTGCCGTAGTGGCTGGGCAGCATGACGATATGTTTGCTGTCGATCTTGCGAATTACTTCGTAGAGTTCAGTTACGCGCGCGGCCATATCTTCGGCGGTTGAGCCCCAGGGCTCATTGAGCGGATCGTAAGCGGCAACCACCGGTTCGTCTTTGTAGCGCGTGGCAATTTGTTCCCACAACCACTGGGTGCGCTCCTGGTATTCCGGGGTGCTCCAGTATTTATTTTGACCCGAGCAGCCGGTGTGGTCATTCGGGGTTTGGCCACCGAGTGCGCCGTGTAAATCCAGAATCACATAAATGCCGCGTTTCTTCGCTTCGGCAATCGACCAGTCGATGTAGTGCCAGGCATCGGCGCGCAGGGTTTTGGGATTTTTTTCGTCTTCAATCACGTTCCACAAAATGGGCAGGCGCACAATGTTAAAGCCGAAAGCTTGCAGCTGATCCCAGTCGCGCTCCTTAATCCAGTTGTCGCGAAAGAGTTTAATCAGGCGCTCTTTTTCGTCGTAGCCGAAGCGCTTGGTGAGTTCGGCTTCCAGGGTGCATTGGTCGTGCACACCGTTGCCACCCTGGCCCATCATCCAGAATTCCTGTACCAACCAGTTGCCGAGATTTGTGCCTTTTAAATGGACCTGATTGCCGGAGGCTTTTACCCATTTGCTGCCATCGGTTTTTAGCAGGGTTAGGCCTTCCGGCGGTGCTGAGCTGCTGGCGGCGCTGGATGCGGCCTGTGAACTTTGGGCAAAACTGCTGGAGGATACATTTCCATCAGTACTGCCTCCGCCGCTGCCACCACCGCAGGCGGCTAGGCCGAGTATGCCGAGCGTTAACAGGCTGAGTGTAAATGGACGATGGACCGGGTTGTGTTTGCCGTTGGCACAGTTGTCATTGGGTGTCATAGCGGTTCTCTTATATTTATTAAAAAGCTCGCAGTGCGAGCGGGGGGTTATTGTTATTGCCGCTGCATGGTCACCCAAAAGTCGCACATCTGCGCCCGACTAAATTTACTCGAACCGCCTCAGGTTCGGCTGCGCCTAAACTGGGAAACTTTTCCCCGAACCTTTTTGCTAACCCATTGAAAAATTGATTAAAAAAGCCCCGTGCGAACACGGGGCAAAGAAATGGTTTCCAGAAAAGAGGGCTGTGGGTGCAGCCGCTATGACTGACTTTTCCGGAACCCAGGGAGGATGGTCAAACAATCCTGGGGCCATTAAAGCCAATCTTTTGGGTGGGCACGTCCTGTCACATGCAACCGAACTTGCCGATAAAAACTGGGGCTGGTTTGTTTGAGGGGGGTTAAACGAACGTCGCGCAGGCAGTAAGCGGGAAGGTGGCAGAGTAAAAAAGGACGACTTCTTACTTGTTCCTTTTACTCGATCCTGATGATATTGCAGGGGTTAATTAGGAGAAGAATAGTGCCAGAGTTTTCCTGGCACTCAATTTTTATTCGCTGACCTCATTGTTGGGTAGGAATATACCTAGCAGGGCAAGCGCGATAATTGCCACACCAAAGAAAATCCAAACGCAATTTGCAAATGTGAATTTGGAGTTTGATCTACCACTCGGGTCGTTACAGCCAAGGTTTATGGCTCGTTGGGCTTTCAGTAATACAACCCCATATAACACCATTAATGGAATAGGGAGAAACTCTATAGGCTCACTCATGGAACCGGAAGAGGTAACTTGATTAATAATGCGGGAGGCTAATAGCGCAATAACAGCGACGGTGGCCCATACATTTGGCTTCCAGGCGAAATCCTTTTGCTGAGACTTAATCTGCATGTCCACAACCGAAAATAGTCCGTGGGTGAAAAAAATAGAAAATATTGCCCGCATGATGGGCATGGGAGTATTGTCGTTATAATAGATTTTATATTGTTGCCAATTTTTATAGTGCCAATACAAGCCATATAGGCTGAACGTTACTATATACAGCGTTATAAATTTCGCAGGTGATACCACATAAAAGACAGGCTGAACTGAATTGTCTTCTGGCTCTGTTAGCGCAGCTTCCGGTGCTGCATAGATATTTTCTTGCATGGTAAATATCTCTCAATATTGATGATCTATCGGTTTCTGTTTGGTTGTAGCTGGCAGAGGGACAGGACTTCTGTGGAGGAGCAGAAGCCTTGAGTTACTTAGTAAACCTCAGTCACGCTTGAATTTAATTGTTTCAAAAAGTCGGCAAAATTCTTTCTCAACGCCGTATCTATCATATAGTTAATTCTTAAATCTGCAGGTTTTGCGCTAATCGGTGTTCCCAACTCTGGAAATCCAAATTCTATATCTTCCTTTCTGGAGCTGCGATAAGCGTTGGTCGTGACGATATTTGTGCGGTGATCAAGGTGACCCGTTAACGCATAGTTCACTCCTTCAAATAGCGGGGCCAGTTTACTTGTGGTAACGATAGCCTTACTTTCAATGCTTTTTGTGAAAATGGTGGTATCAGTGAGTGTGCTGATAACTTCGTAGTTAACAGTTAAGCTTACTTCCTGTGTAAATACTCCATTGATGCTTCCCTTTGTCAGGCTGATATTAACTTTAAATTTATCGTTTTCGCTCAAGTAATTGTTTCCGGAAAGGCTTTTGGTAAATGCTTCTTTTAAATCTTTAGTGGGTATTCTTCCAAATGCGGAGGTCACTTCTCCTATTTTTATAGATTCGTAGAGCGCACTATTTGGTGCAATAGACCCTGCCCGAAGATGATTATATTTTGTCGGGTTTGTTTCACAGCCGGACAATAAAATAAATAAAAATGAAAGACATATGAAGTGAGACTTCATTGGTTATTCCTGATGGAGTTTAACTGGGGCTTTAAAGCTATTCCGATGGCTTAAGTCTTTTTAAAACACGTCATAAACAATGTTAATGGTTGCTGTGCTATTAGGGACTGGTTTGGTGCAGTTGTTGTCTTCGCAAAGCTCCAATGTGATAGAGCCCTGGTAGGTTCCTTTTTTTAATCGAGTAAAATAGGGTTGTGCTGCGTATAATGTGAGCGTTGAGTCGACCGACATGTCAATGAGGGGAAGATATACTCGTTCGATGAGCTTGGGGCTATTATTTTTAGCCATTACATAGATAGTGCCTTTGAGGTTTTCAACCTTGAAACCAATCTCTTCTTTATAAATGTTGGTGGTTCCGCCTTCTTCTCCCTGAATATAGAGGATGTCTTTTTCAAGTTTGATACTCGGGCTTTTGTTTGATTTGTTGTCACTTGTTCCAGCTCCTCCGCAAGAAGCTAATAAAAATACGGCTGCCAGAATAGAAAGTCTTTTCATCATAAAAATTATTTAGTGTTGAAGGTGTGTTAATTGATATTGCTTTGTGTAGTCATTGTTTCCAGTGTTGGCATACGGATGCAAAGCAGAATCGCACTAAATCAGCAGGCGGCTGGAAGAGGGAGCTTTACTATGATTGCAATTTGGAGTGCTGGGGGTAGTAGAAGGAAATAGCAGGTAGCGAGGTGCCGCTTAATGTCCATAATTCCATAGCCGCCGAGTCATATATCCAAAATCCGTAACACCATTCCTTGAAGTCTGTGCATGTCATTCCTGTAACGAGCGTCGAATCGCACAAAGGTCATTCGATTCGATTTGCCCGGCAATATTACAGCCTATTTCCGAGAGTGCAACCTGTGTCACAGTATGTAGTGTTGGTTTTGAATTGGCTGTTCGCCGGTGCAGGGTGGTTTTTTGCAAAGAGTAGTTGCAAAAAAGCCGGCGCAAGCACCGGCAAGAGAGCTCATTACAAAACGGGTTGGCTTCAATCAACCGCATGTAATGAAAGGCTATGGAGAGAAAGCCATTAACGAGAGAAAGCCTTTAACGAAAAAACTATTAACAAGAAAAAACTTAATAATAAAAACCACGAGCGAGATAAATCTGTTTTCAAAAACGGCCAGCGCATTGCTGTGCTGGCCTAAGCATTGTGACACCGGGCCGCGCAGGTGAACCGTGATTGGACTATTGCTTGGTGAGCTGCCACCAGTTGATATTCCAACCACCTTTTCTCACGAAGATCGCCAGGTCTTGTTGGCCTGCTTGCAGGTTCACGGTGATCGAAACCGTTTGCCAGTTTTGCCAGCCGCCGGTGTTGGGCACAGTTACCACACCCAGGTCAGCTCCGTTTCTGCTCAACACCAAAGTGCCGCCGCTGTAGGGCGATGCCACGCGCACTTGCAGTGTGTAATTGCCGGCAGTGGGGATGTTGATCGGGTAGCTCATCCAATCGTTATCGTCGGTGCTGCCTGCATTGAAACCGCCATCGGCATCGGTAGTAGTTTCCATGCGGATACCACTGTGATCCTTAAACATTTCCGCTTCGATGCGTTGACCGGTTTGTGCTTTCCAGTTCATCCAGTAGGCGATGCTTTCATTGCGCACTAATGGCTGGGTGCTGAATTGCTTGAACCAGTTTTCGATCTGCGCGGCGCTCGCGCTACTCACGTTCAACCCGCTCATGCCACCGCCATTGTTTGAGTTGGTGATCATGCCCCAGGCCCATGAACTGGTATCACCGTTGGAGCCGCCGGAGGAGGTGGTCTTCCAGGCCCAGTTGGTCGCTGCCCAGCCGTAGCTGTTGTAGATGTCGTAGGCTTTGCGGGTCATCTGGCCTCCGTAGCTGCCGAGTAATGTCCAGGGCTGGAATTCCCCGACCAGGAAGGGCGTGGAAATACCGGTGATTTTGTTGCGCCAATCGCAACTTTCACCCGTTCCGTTCTGATTACAGTGCAGCCAGTTGGCGTACATGTTGGCTTGGCCGGCACCGTAACTGGCGGTGTCGTTCCAGCCCCAAAGGCCGGGGTAGAAGTGCATCCAGGTGGACACATTGGTCAGGCCGCGGCTGTTGGGATTGCCATAGGCATCGATACCCGAGTTGTGGCCGGGCAACAGGATAATGGTGTCTGGATCTTTCGCGCGCACTACGTTGAACAGCTCGTAGGAGCGGTTGGCGAGGGTGGTCGCGTCTGTGCCCCAGGGTTCGTTGAGCAGGTCATAGGCGACTACGGCGCTGCGGCCACGGTATTTCTGCGCGATCACATCCCACAGCCATTTGGTTCTATCCCAATAGTTGGCGTTGGTCCAAAGTTGCGCTGCACCTATACAGCCATCGTGCTGTTCGGAGGCAGCTGCTTGCCCGCCCACGGCACCATGCAAATCGATGATGGTGTACATGCCGCGTTTTTCGGCTTCATCAATTGCCCAGTCAAGGTACTGCCAGGCATCGGCGCGCAGGTTGTAGGGGTTGTACTCGTCTTCGATCAAACTATAGAGGAAGGGAATACGGATCACGTTCATGCCCATGGCCTTCATCATGTCGAAGTCGCGGGTGGTGATGTAGTTGCTGCGGAACACCTTCATCAAGCGCTCTTTTTCGGCATTGCCAAAGCGCTGCGCCATCACCGATTCAAGCGTGCATTGATCATTCACCGCGCCGCCGTTGTGGGAGATGATCCCGCCCATCATCCAGAATTCCTGGATCAGCCAGTTGCCCAGATTGGTACCGCGCAAGTCCACGCGTTGATTGGTAGCAGCATTCACCCACAGGTGACCGCTTTGTTTGACGCGCGGCAAGGGTGCCCAGCTTTGGGTTTGCACCGGCACTACACGGAACCAGTTGAGGTTAAATCCGCCCGCCGGTACTGCTATACCAAATTGGCGTGTACCCGCAGAAAGGGTTACTCGCTGCTTGATGGTGGTCCAGGTTTGCCAGCCACCAGTCGAGGGCACAGTGATGGTGCCGTAATTAACCGAACCGCCGGCTTCTTCCAGGCGGATAGTACCACCGCCGCTTTGGCTGGCCACGCGGTATTCAATATCGTAAGCACCGGCGGTGGTGATAGTGACGGGGCTGTTGCTATAGGCCATCCAGTCATTGGCATCGATCCAGCCTACATTCTGGCCGCCGCCGGTGTCGCTGGTGGTTTCCAGTTGTACACCATTCATATGGCTATAGGCTTCCGCCTGAATGGTGGCGAGTGGTGTTTGTGCTAAAGCGGTTTGACCCAGAAGTGCACCGCTGAGCCCCAGTGCGAGGGCTGACCATTTGCCAGGCAAACGGCCGTTGCTGATTGTGTTCATAGTTGATACCCATAAAGTTATTGTTATTGCATGAGTACGAAAGCCCGCTGCCGATTGCTCTTCTGCGCCGCTGCGCCTAAGTACATCTATCCATGGGGTTACATCATTCCGTTATTGTTCTGGTTTTCGTTGGGATCAATCTAGGCGGGGTGATGGAAGTCTGTCGTTCGAGAGTAAAAGTGACACGCAAAAAAATCGCGATGCGAACGGGTTCGAGAGCCGGAAAAATGCTCGAACCTTGCCACCTGACGCGGTTATTTATCGTCTCTTGGTCCTTCTCAAGCTTTGGGTTGTTATCTTCTCTGGCTCCGGCGATTTATCTTCTATAGTATCCCGGTGACAAAACCAGGGCGCGATCAACCAACACCAAAGCGCGCACAATAAGAAAGAGTGGGAGAACAACCATGAATTTTGTCGTATTTAATTTCCATGACGTAATACTACTGATGACAGCCATACTCTGCTGTTTATTTGCACTGTTACTGATCGCGACCAATCCGCCCAAAAACATCAGCAACTATTTCCTGGCCGCGTTTTTGATTGCCCACGCCTTTATTCCCCTGCACGAATTGATTCTCTGGGGAGCGGAATTCAAGCTACACGTGCGCGAAAAATGGCCGCAGGTCTATTTCATCGGCGCTTTCGCCTATTACCTGGATGCCGTCATCCTCTACTTCTATGTGAAGTCGCTGGTGTTCCGCGATTTCCATATCCGTACCAAAGACTACTTGCACCTGATCCCGCTCGCGCTCTTTGCCCTGTTTATGGTTTTTGGTTTCTATCGCTACCCGGCAGAGTTGCGTCTGGAGTGGATCAACAGCGAGTCTTTTGTTTACAGCGGTGGCTATATCACCATCGAGTTTCTGTGCAAAACCCTGCGTATTGCCTACTGCGCGGCGGTCTTGATGCTGATCTTCAAATACAAGGACATTCTCAAGACCACCCATTCCAATATTGAAAAGGTGGATATCCTCTGGCTCAAAATCCTGGTGGTCGGCTTTATGGTGATTACCCTGATGCACGAGCTACTCGCCATCGCCAAGGTGATTGGCTATCTCACCGGTTACGACTTCCAGCATCCCAACCCGCAAGGCAATGTGATTGAGTACATAGGCCTGAGCGGCAATTACGCGCTCTTCTTCCTGGTCTGCACCCTGGTATTTACCAGCATGCGCTACTTCAGCAATTTTGAAGCGGTAAAACAAAAGGAAGTCAAAGAGCCGCCCAAAAAATCCACGCAAGAGAAACTGCTCAACCCCGAGTACGCCGCCAAGATCGACGGCATTATGCGCAACCAGAAAACCTACCTGAATCCAGAGCTGACGTTGGATATGCTTGCCGATACTTTGGGCATAGCGGCCAAGGATTTATCCATGATCATCAATCGCCACTTCAATTTGAATTTCTATGAATTCGTGAATGGCTATCGCATTGAAGAGGCGCAGAAGCGGTTGCTGGACCCGGCCAACAAAGAAAAAACCATTACTGATATTTATCTGGAAGTCGGCTTTAACAGCAAATCGGTATTCAACACGTTTTTCAAAAAGCTGGTCGGGAAAACCCCGTCCGAATATCGCCAAAACCCGGAGCCGGTGGCTGCGGAAAATTGACAAGTTGTGGGAAATCGAAAAGGCTGCGGGTGAAAATCGCCAGCGGATAAAACAAGCCTCAGGAGTGTTCATGGAACATATTGTGATTTATGCACTGGGTACGGGTGGCGATATAGACCCGATGGTGGCGATGGGAATTGAGTTAACGCGCCGCGGCTATCGCGTTAGTTTTTTATCCAATGATTATTTTCAAGCGCGGATTTCAGCAGCGGGCCTTGAATTTATATCGGTTGGTACGCTTGAGGAATATCATAAAGGCAACAGCGTGACTGCCTGGGAATCCAGAAATCATGTGGATAATTTTGAGCACTATCATGCGCCCGCATTTGAACCGGCATTTGACTATGTAAAAAACCTGGCAGGAAATAAAGTGTTGGTGCTTGCGCTCGGTGAAGAAAACGGCGCGGCAGCAGCGGCGGAAAAATTCAACATTCCATTTATAAAGTTGCTGTTATCCCCCAATCTTATTTTTTCTGCCTACAGCCCACCTGCACCTATGAAGTGGGCCATTCCCAAGAGTATCCCGCGTTTTATTGTGCGCTTTTTGTTGCGCCGCAATCGCAAAACCCGTTTCAAGGTGTTTTGCAGAATGGAGCATACCCAAGCGTATTTGGCCACCCGCCAACGCTTGCAATGCCCGCTGAAATTTACAACGGAATCCGGCGCGCTATTACAAATTGGTTTCTTTCCTGAATGGTTTGGTATGCCTGCCAAAGACTGGCCAACCAATTTAAAACTGGTGGGTTTTCCGCTACAAAATCGCGCGAGCAACCAGAGTCGCAATGAGTTGGATAGCTTCGTTGAACAACAAGGCGCGCCGCTGATTTTTACTTCGGGCACCGGAGTGAAAGATGTGGTGGAGTTATTTACCGAAGGGCGAAAAATCTGTGAGCAATTGCAAGTGCCCGGCGTATTTGTTGGCGGTGCCAGTGGCGCTGAGCTGTTACAAGGTTCAGCGCTCTGTATGCATCTGGACTATATCGATTTTGAATACGCCTTATCAAAAGCCCGGGCCGTGATTCATCACGGCGGCATGGGCACCACCGCACAGGCTATTAAAGCCGCAATTCCGCAACTGATTCGCCCCATCAAATACGATCAACCCGATAACGCAGATCGCATCTATAAATTAGGCTTGGGCACTTATGTTATGCCCGCGCGATTTAACGCCGAAGTCGTTGCGCCCATGATCGCCAACATGCTGCAAAAAGCAAAAAACTCCAAAGCGCTACGCTTCTATGCGGCGGATGTTATCAATAGCCGTGCGATTATTGAGGCGAGCGATTTGATTGAAGGGGAGTTAAAAAAATTGGAAGGGAAATTAATGGATTTAACTGAAGAGGTTGCAGTGCACTCCTGAATCAGCGAGTGCATGCTGGGCTATCAACGCTTAATGTCCACCAGTAAATTCGGGGTCAAGATAGTAAGCAGCGCGTTTTCCTTTGTATTTATACATGCCTAATAAATGGAATATCCAGGTACCTATAAACTCGTTGGTAATCGCAATGGGTTTATCAAATTGATCAATAAAATCTTCGTCGGTTTCTTTTTCTGATGTGTCAACATTATATTGAGTAAGCAAACTGCTTCTAACGGTTACATCAGGGTTCGCGTTCTGGTAGGTAAAAGTAAGCGTATCACCCACCTTAAATTCAGCTGGCATTTGATTTTGCTGTAACGGGGGGGTAATTGTCGGAACCCCTGTTACCTGATAATCCACTTGGGTAACTTCACTGCCTTTTATCCTTTTTGGGAAGAGCAGCGTGAACGTATATTGAGTGTTTTGGGTACTTTTAGTTTTCTTGGGCATATTGAATCCTTTTGTGAACAGTTTAAAAACTGCCGCTTGCGCGACGTAAGTCTAAAAGGTCGGGTTCTGCTTGAATTAACTTTAACGGGTAACCGAGTTCTACTGCCTTGGTGAGTGCTGCTATAGCTGCATCGCGCTCACCTAACAATTCATAAGCCAGGCCCGCACGAAAATGAACATTAGCACTTTTTGGCGCGAGCGCAATTACACGTTCTAACATCGGTTTGGCCTGTGCGTGATCATTAAGTCGTGCCTGGTACAGCGCCATACGTGAAATGAGTGTGACATCTTCTGCCCTACGCTCTAATAGCGGTGTTAGTAAATCACGAGCTTTTTGGTAAGCTTTTTGCGCTTCAAGTTCGCGCCCTGGAATCCAACGCAATGTGTCTGCCAAATTTGCCCAAGCGAGGTGGCTATTTGGGTTGCCTTTACTGGGTGATACAGCAGCCTCAAATGCGGCGGCGGCACCTACATAATCTCCGCGTAAAAACAGAGCATTGCCAAGATTTCCTTGTAGTTGTTCACTGGAGCGTATTTGAAGGCCTTGCTGCAAAACTTGTAATGCTTCATCGGAACGGTTTTGGTAAGTCAAGGCCCAGCTTAGGTAGGCATAGGAAATAACAGCATCAGGTTGAAGTTGAATGCTTAATCGAAATGCATCTTCTGCTTTTTTGTAATTATTCTGGGCGATATAGATACCCCCTAGCTCATCAGCGAAAAATCGTTCTTGCGGAAATTGCTTTAAGCCTTGCTGTGCCAGTTGGATTGCCTCGTCATAACGCTGTGCCGAATGCAGTGCTAACACTTTGCCGCGCCAGGCAAATACATTGGTTGGTTCAAACTTTAGTGCTTGTTCAAACGCAGCAAGTGCTTTGTCATACATGGATTTGAAAGTAAGCAATTGTCCCAGTGCGACATGAGCCAGAGCAAGTTGCGAATTTAACTGCAGTGCTTGTTGCGCGCTAGCATCTGCCTTTTGCATCCAAATGGGATCTTCGCTGTCTCCTCTGAACCTGTAGCTATATACCAGTGATAAACCTGCAACTGCAGCAGCGTTGTTAGGGGTATGGTAAAGAATTGTGTTAAAGCTTTTTTCAGCGTCCTCTAAGCTGCCGGGCCTGTCGTACACTTTTAGTGCCTCAAGCCCCTTATTAAACTCACGCGCTTGCGAATAGGGTTCGGAAGGAGTGTTGGTTTCGGTGGTTTCATCTGCTGCGGTTTGTTCACTGGGTAGTTGCTTAAGTGACAGTTGCCAAACAGCAACGGCAGCAATAATCAAAATGCTGCATAACCCAACACCCGCGCTAATTTTATTTTCACGCAGATAATTTTTAATACGCTGCCCGCGAGATGCTGGCTGCATTTTGTTAGCAGCTACAAAGCGTGTTTCAAAGGTTGGGTGATCTTGCGTGCGCACGGGTTTGTTGAGTGCTGCTACGGGCATGGCGAGTGCCTGGGTGTCGTCGCTGAGTGAGTCATCCCGCCAACTCAATTCTTTCAATTTTTCAAATTGCGCAGCAACCCAGTGGGTATTGTCCGGGCGTTTTTCTGGGTCTTTGGATAACAGTTGACCGAGTAAATCAATAAATTCGGCGGGCAGGTCCGGGTTGTGTTGCTGTGGCGACGTGGGCGGGTGCGAAATAATTCGCTGCATGGTTTGCAGTTTGTTGCTGGTGTCGCCAAACGGATGTGCGCCGCATAACAATTGATACGCGAGAATCCCGAGTGAAAATAAATCGCTTTTAAAGGTGATGGCTTCACCCAGCGCCTGCTCGGGTGACATGGAGCAATAACTGCCGGCAACGTGATCGGTAAGTGTGCCTTTAAAGTCCTGCGATTTGGCGATGCCGAGGTCGGTAATTTTTGCCTGGCCGCGTTTGTTGATCAGGATATTTTCGGTTTTTAAATCGCGGTGAATAATGCCGGCATCGTGCGCAACCGCGAGGCCTTCGCTGATTTGCGCCAGCCACTGTAAACGCTGGGCGATGGGCACAATATG
Source organism: Gammaproteobacteria bacterium (assembly GCA_021151625.1). Lineage (GTDB taxonomy): Bacteria > Pseudomonadota > Gammaproteobacteria > Pseudomonadales > Cellvibrionaceae > Cellvibrio. Next base: position 68,838 of record JAGKWY010000003.1, read on the forward strand.
TTCGCGCAAATAGGTGTGCAGGTTTTGGCCGTCCACCAATTCCATCACCAGTGCCAGCTGTTCGGGTTCTTCAATGAAATCGTAAATCTGGACGATGTTCGGGTGATTTAATTTGGCGAGTAACAGGGCTTCGCGTTTGAAGCGTTCAATGTAGTGGGCTTCAAATAATTCAGTGCGCAGGCATTTGATGGCGACTTCGCGCTCCAGCCGGGTATCGCGCGCGCGATACACCAAACCCATACCGCCGCGCCCAATGCATTGCTGCAATTGGTAATGCCCCAGGCGGGGCAGTGGGGCAGTGTTGTTATCGGGCGTAGCCTGGGTCATTAATCTCTCATTACCCGATTATTGGGAGCAGCAGGATGAGGCGAGGGTGAGTTTGTCGCCTTTGTAAATTTTAAATTTCTCGCAGCCAAAACGAATCTTGCCGCCGCGCCTTTCCAGCAGGCATTGCTGCCCAAGGGCATCGGGCAGGGAATCGGCCAGTTGTTTGCGCGCGCGGAAAATCTGGATGTTCATGTGCGTGCTGTCCAATCCCAGCTCGGCCGCAAGTTGATCGGCATAAACCCAGCCCTGGCTCTTGGTATCCAGTCCGCGTGTTGCATCTTCGGCGCGGTGGCGGGCGAGTTGCAGCAGCAGGTAGTGATGGGTGCGCACGGCGAGGTCGAGTGTTTGCTGGTGATGCAATTCGAGCTGGGTGGTTTCCTCATCCAGGCTCATATTAAAAATAAATTCGTAATCGTTGATATGGCGCGAGGCCTTGGCTTCGGTCGGACCAACAATTTGCGCGCGCACAAATTGCCAGTGGCTGTTGGAAAATTGCACCAGGTCGCCATCGTTTAATTCGATCGGCTCTTCGTGTTGTTGATGCAGTGGTTCGCGTCGCCAGTGCTGCGAGTCTTCATTGAAATAGAGCGCCAGCTCCGGGGTGTTGGCATCGGGCAGCAAATGGTAGCGGCTCAAATAAATAGGCGCTGTCTGCAGTGGATTTTTGTCGAGCGGCCAAAGCATGTCGGCCGGTGCGGCAATATCGATCACTTTAAAGCCGGGGTCGCTCTGCTCGGCAAAATGAATGACATCACTGGCTTCCAAATCGCGGGTGTCGCCCTGGCCAAGGCTGATGCCATTAATCCAGGTGCCGTTGAGGCCGAGGTTTTTAATGCGCCAGTGACGGCCATTCCATTCAATGGCCGCATGCAATTTGGACACATAGCTTTAATACAGACGCTGGGCCTGTTTGTTATTGCTTTCAGGTTAGTTGTAATTCTGTGTAATAGGCAATTATCGAGCCGGACTATAGATTGCCACAATATGGCAGTGTTTTCCTATCGCCCTGGATACACGATGAGCCTGAAATGCGCGAATGGTAGCACGGGGTTGTGACTATGATTGGTCTGTTTAGAGCATCTTCTACCCATAAGCCGGTTGCGCGCGCTATTCATAAATTTAATCAATCATCCACGGCCAAGTGGGTACCGCTCAACAAAAGCTTTATTACCCTCACCAAAATTATTTTGCGCGCTGCCAGCGAGCGCTTAAACCTCGCACAGGTTGCTGTGACTTTGCGCTGTGTTACCCATCAGGGCTATCGCCATTTGCTATTGGTGAATGACGAGCGCGATTTGCAAGTGGCCGCTGTTGGGCAGGTGGAGGAGTTTATTATTTCCTCGCAGGACACTATTGCCGCGCCCTTTGCCAACTTTAAGGCGGATACCACCTTCAGTTTGCCGCTCGATTTTAAATTGCCCCAGGGCAATGGTCAGCGCCTCGGTTATTTAATCGCCCAATGCCGGCCGCAGGGGGCAATCAAACGCGACCAACTATTGAAAGACCTGGCATTGGTGGCTGATGAAATTGTGCGCACCATTGGCCGCTATCAAACACGCTATCGCGCGATTCATGTCTATGGCGATCAGAGTTTCTGGATCGGCAATAGCAAAGCATTGCGCCAGCTGGATCAACGGATGGATCTCTTGGCCAAAGGGAATATGCCAGTGCTGGTGCGCGCCGATAAGGGCACCGGTAAAGTGATTGCCGCGCGCAGCCTGCACTGTTTGGGGCGGCCGGAACTGGCTCCGTTTATTGAATCGGATTGCAGCGAGTGGGAGGCGGGCAATGCGGCCAGCATCCTGCAATCCCTGCACAGTTTTGCCAATGGTGGCACTTTGTTTTTACGCAATCTGGATGCGCTTTCCTCCAGCGACTTTCACTGCCTGCATGAATTCTGGCGCAGTGCGTCAAAAGCCGAATTTGATGGCAGCTACAGCCTGAAATTGATCCTGAGTGTGAGTCGAACCCATGGTGTGCTGGGCGCAGCGCAGAGCCATTGGTTGGCGCAACATGCCCAGGAATTACACCTGCCCGGATTGAGTGAGCGCCGGGAAGATATTCGCGATCTCACCCAGTTTTTTATCCAGGAATTTGCCCTGGGCGAAGCCTTCGATTTAACCGAGGAAGCCTGGTGCCTGCTTGAAGCTGCGCCCTGGCCGGGCCACGTTGAGCAGTTAAAGGAATTGATCAAAAAACTGGTACTGGTGGCTGACGGTACTTTGGTCTCTGCCACCGAGTTGCGCGCCCTGTTGGGGCAGCACTAATTTTTCTTTTGTATTTCCTTTTCTCTAATAGGCATTCTTGCCGCATTTCTACGGAGTCCCCCTCTGTCATCTGGTAAGTCTTTCCGCTTTGTTGTTCACCTGCGGGGGCGGGGTTATACTGCCCCGTCTTTTACCCGGCCCTGAAGCTTGGTCTTCCGGGTGTTTTCGGATCTGTACTATGAAGCTCCCCGTGTTGTTACTGTTATCCTGCCTTGGTGCAGGGTTGGCTGCTTGTGGGCAAAAAGGCCCGCTCTACTTGCCTGCGGAAAATCCCGAGCCGGGCAGTGGCGAGCAGGCGCCTGTCAAAATAGAAGCGCCAGCCAAAACCGATGCGCCGGTCAAAACAGACGTACCGACCAAAACCGAAAAACCGGCGGATGCATCCTGATTTTGTATCCCTGTTTGTTGGGCCCTATTTTTCACTGATTGTTGATTGAGACTGGTTTATGCAGCATTTCACCCCTCGCAATGGCGAACTCTACGTTGAAGATACTCCCCTGAGCGCTGTTGCCGAACGCTTCGGCACGCCCTGCTATGTATACAGCCGCGCGGCTTTTACCCAGCAGTATCTCTCCTATGCGCAGGCCCTGGGTTCGCATCCCGGTATGATTTGCTATGCGATCAAAGCCAACTCCAATCTCGCGGTATTAAATATGCTCGCCAAACTCGGCGCGGGTTTCGATATTGTTTCCGGCGGTGAGCTGGAGCGCGTGCTGCGCGCCGGTGGCAACCCATCGCGCATCGTATTTTCCGGAGTCGGTAAAACTGCTGAGGAAATGGCGCGCGCGCTGGATGTAGGTATTTTCTGTTTCAACGTGGAATCTGAAGCGGAGCTGGAGTTGCTCGCGGAAGTTGCGGCGCAAAAAGGCAAAGTGGCTCATATCTCGCTGCGTGTAAACCCGGATGTGGATGCCAATACCCACCCTTATATTTCTACCGGATTAAAAGAAAACAAATTCGGTATCGCCATTGAGCGCGCCCCGGCGGTTTATGCACGCGCTGCGCAATTGCCAAGTCTGGCGATTAAAGGTTTGGATTGCCATATCGGCTCGCAATTAACGCAACTAACCCCTTTTCTTGATGCGCTGGATCGCTTGTTGATCCTGGTTGATGAATTGGCGGGCAAGGGCATTCATATTTCCCACCTGGATCTGGGTGGTGGCCTGGGCGTGACCTATCGCAATGAAACGCCACCACCAGTGGCTGATTACATGGCCGCCATCAAAGCCAAACTGGGTGATCGCAAGTTGTCGCTGATGTTTGAGCCGGGCCGTTCCATCTCCGCCAATTCAGGTGTATTGCTTACCAAGGTCATGTTCCTGAAACCGACTGAGCATAAAAATTTCGCCGTGATTGATGCCGCCATGAATGACAACATTCGTCCATCGCTCTATCAAGCCTGGCAGGACATTCAAGTGGTAAAAAGTCGCGCCGTTAAGCCGCACGATGGCGAAACCAAAAAGTGGGATTTGGTAGGCCCTATTTGCGAAACGGGCGATTTCCTCGGCAAAGACCGCGATTTAAATATTGAGCCGGGTGATTTACTGGCGGTAATGTCCGCGGGCGCCTATGGTTTCAGCATGAGCTCCAACTACAACACCCGCGGCCGTGCGGCGGAAGTGGTAGTTGATGGTGACCAGATGCATTTGGCGCGCGCGCGCGAAACCTTTGAAGATATGATTCGCGGCGAGCAGTTGCTGCCGGAATAGACAACCGATTTGTGGGACATATGATGCGTTTACGTTTTAGCAAAATGCACGGTTTGGGTAATGATTTTGTTGTTATCGATGGCGTTAGCCAAAGTGTGCGTTTAACACCGGAAAAAATTCGCTACATCGCCGACCGCAATTTCGGCGTGGGTTGCGACCAGATTTTATTGGTCGAAACACCGGAAACGCCCGATGTGGATTTTCGCTATCGCATTTTTAATTGCGATGGCAGCGAAGTGGAAAACTGCGGCAATGGCGCGCGCTGTTTTGCGGTGTTTGTGCGC
>JAGKWY010000175.1 GCA_021151625.1 Gammaproteobacteria bacterium
TTAAGAATCATAAAATGCTCCAGCTGCTGTGAACCCAAATCATGGCGAGAGATTAACAGTGCCGGTGACGAAAGTGGCCCGACATTTACCCGACAGCAGGATTTTCAGGTGAAAACTCAGGCAGTTTCTTAATTCTGACAACATCTACAGGCAGTATCTAAATGCCCGATGATGAAATTATTTTTTTGGTGAACTATTTTTGGGTGAACTATTTTTTGGTGAAATAGGTATCCCAAATCAGCAAAACTACGCCCACAAAAAAACCTATGTGGCCAAGCATGGCACCGGCGGCAAATAACCAGCTGGAGACGACCGGATTTGCATCTGCACCACCGAAATAGCTGATCAACATGATCGGTAATGCACTCAAGAGCACCAACATCAAACTGAGCGCGATAACTTTTATACCGCGCGGGGAATTACTGCGAATTACCGCACGCACTGGATTCCACATAGGACTACCACATCAAATCATCGGGGATAACATAATCCTTGTAGGGATCATCTTCTTCCACTTGCTCGGTCGATTTGGTATTGGCAACTACCACAGCACTCTCATCGCGCTGGACAATCTTGTCCGCCACAATACGCGGCACCAGTTCGTAGCCTTCACCCAACTTCACCACCGCTAATACACCACGAATAATTTGCTCTTGTACGGTTTTAGACACACGGATTTTTTTAATCAATTTACCGTGGGTAAAGTTGTACTCTACGTCATTCTCACCAGCGCCCTTGCTCTGGCGATGGTTTTCAATCAGTTGTTTGATTTGTGCTGCAATCGCTTTTTGCTGGAGCTCCGAATCGCGCTGACGATTTAACTCGCGATCACGTTCGGCTTTATCCTGGCGTGATTGCTCAGCGGATTGCTTGATTTCATCCACAACCTCTTCATTTGAACGACGTGCAATATTGGTTTCTTTACGCTTTTCCTTATTCGCCTGTTTGGCTTTTTTTGCGTCGATTAAACCGGCTTTGAGGAGCTGATCTTGTAGGGAGGCCATAATCTTTCTCTAATCAATATTCGTGGAAATGTGTTGGATATTGCCGTACCGAGCGCTCACTCCATAGGCATTTCCACCAGGTTTTAGCAGGTTCAATATTGTGTCATTCGCACCAACCGGCTACAAGTGAGCCGTCGCTTTCCGCGTATCAGTAATTGCCTTATCCCAGTAAGCCGGCTCGCCAAAAGCTGCGCGCAGGTGCGCAATAAAAAGTTGGGCTTTGGCCGCATGCGATCGCCCGGGCATACGTACCGCATGAATACCAGGCTGGATTTTTGCGGGTGTGGCCGGAACATCAGAAAACAAACAAACCAGTTGCCCTTTGACAATCGCATCGCTCACCAGCCAACTGGCCAGATGCACCACCCCTATTCCGTCCAGGGCCGCTTGCAATAAAAAATTAATGTCATTACTGGAGAAGCTACCGCGCACCGCCAGCGGCTGATTGCGGTTAACACCGGCAAAACTCCACAGTCCGGGCACCGTAGTTTGCTTACCTTTGATGGTTAAACAATTGTGTTTCAGTAAATCTGCGGGGGTTGCCGGCATCCCGTATTTTTCCAAATACTCCGGGCTGGCACACACCAACCGCTGAAATGGCGCTAGTTGAGTGGCAATCAGATCGCTGTCTGGCAATTTGCCAATGCGAATTGCCACGTCCACACGATGCACCGATAAGTCCAGCACCTCATCGCTGACATTCACATCAATTTCCATGAGCGGATAGCGCCGCAAAAAACTCATCACTGCAGGTGCCAGGTGGATTCGCCCAAATATTGATGGTGCGGTAACAGTCAGCAGCCCCTGGGGATCAGCATTCAGCGCCGACATCGCCATTTTGGCTTCATCCAGCTCTTGCAAAATCAAGCGCGCACGCGGCAGAAACTCCGCTCCCGAATCGGTAAGTAAAACCATTCTTGAGGTGCGATGGAACAACTGGAAACCCAACTCGGCTTCCAGAGCATCGATTTTGCGCGATACAGAAGACACTGATAGCGCATACAACTTGGCCACTTTAGACAAGTTGCCCAACTCGGCAACCGCCAAAAACAGGCGTATGGCATCCAACATAAACTTGCCCTATGGACAGAATTAAACATTGCAGATAATGCAAAGATGATTTGCAAACTGCCGCATTGTGCGATTTTATGCAAACAAATACAATTTTCCCGTCACATGAAGCCCATGCGACTAGCACACACATTTTTGCTAAATGGGTTAATCCCAAAGGAATTTTTATGACTGAACTCGTCAAGAAAAGAATCACACCGGTAATGAAAAAAATCGCACTGACAGCAGCCTTTGCTTCCGCAACCTTTATCGCCGGTTTAACCAGTCCGCTGGCTATGGCTGCAGCGCCCATGGCAAAGACATCTGCGCCAGGTTATTTCCGTATGATGCTGGGCAATTTTGAAGTGACTGCCATCAACGATGGTACGGTGGAATTGCCGGTTGATAAGTTGCTGACCAATCCAGAACCCAAAACCCAAAGTGCACTGGCGGAATCCTTCTTAAAAGCCCCCCTGGAAACCTCGGTAAATGCCTACTTGATTAATACTGGTGAGAAGCTGCTATTGATTGATGCCGGTGCCGGCGTACTCTTTGGGCCAACCCTGGGTAAATTCGTTGCCAACCTGCGTGCATCCGGCTACGAGCCTGCGCAAATTGACGATATCTACATCACCCATTTGCATTCAGATCACATCGGTGGTCTGGTTAGCAACAACACCCTGGCCTTTCCAAATGCAGTGGTTCATGTTGACCAGAAAGACTCCGACTATTGGCTGAGCCAGGAGAATATGGATAAGGCACCGGAAGACAACAAATTCTTCTATAAAAACGCAATAGCCATGCTCACGCCTTATCAAACCGCCAAAAAGTTTGCCCCCATTACCGCTAAAAGCCAGCTGACGCCGGGCATAAAAGCAGTTCCAACCTACGGCCACACGGCCGGCCACACGGTTTATGAAGTGGAAAGCCAGGGGCAAAAACTGGTACTGATTGGCGATTTGATTCATGTTGCGGCAGTACAACTGGATCACCCGGAAGTAACTATCGCGTTCGATAGTGACAAGCAGAAAGCGGCAGCCGAGCGCGACAGAATTTTCACCCAGGCCGCCAAAGAAGGCGCAATTGTGGGTGCATCCCATATTCAGTTCCCTGGTCTCGGCCACTTGCGCAAAGCTGGTAAAGGGTACGAATGGATTCCGGTCAACTTCACCCAACTGCATTAACTCATCGAGTTAGTTTGTTTACACAACTTCGCCAAAAGTGTTTCGTTGAGGTAAATTAGAACAACATTGACCACCCCGAAAGAGTGTTTGCACAGCGCAACCACTCTTTTTTACTGCCCCTTGATTCCGCCCTGCCTATGTCTGCTCATATCAATTCACCAAACACTAATTCATCAACCATTAGGACTTGGGATATTTTCTGTCGCGTTATCGACAACTACGGCGATATAGGTGTTTGCTGGCGTTTGGCCCGGCAATTGGCGACTGAACACCAGCAACAGGTTCGACTGTGGGTGGATGATTTGGATGCGCTAATCCGGATCTGGCCGGACGCACTTAAGATCGATCAGCAGATACTTGCAGGTGTAGAGGTTCGTCACTGGCCACCCGCATTTGCAGCCGATATTGATATTGCCCAGGTAGTAATCGAAGCCTTTGCCTGCGATATTCCCGACGCCTATTTACAGGCGATGGCTGCGCAAAAACGCGCTGGCTCAGCGCCGGTCTGGATCAATCTGGAATACCTGAGTGCAGAGTCCTGGGTAGAAGATTGCCACGGAATGACCTCAATCCATCCCGCAACCGGCTTGCGTAAAACCTTCTTTTTTCCGGGTTTTAGCGTCAAAACCGGTGGATTATTACGCGAGCAAGACTTGATAATTTGTCGAGATACTTTCGATAAGCGATTGTTTTTAGATCAAATTAACATCATCCAACGAGATGAGTCCTTGCTGGTTTCCCTGTTTGCCTATGAGAACCCAGCCATTGCCTCTTTATTAGCGGCGTGGATTACCTCCCCTCAACCCGTTCACTGCCTGGTCCCACAAGGCAAAATACTCACCAGCATCAATCAGCAACCGGGTATTGAGCTGGCCCCAGGTAAACCTTTTATTCAGGGCAATCTACAGCTGGAGGTTATTCCCTTTCTAACCCAGCGCCAATATGACCAATTGCTCTGGGCTTGCGATATCAACTTTGTCCGTGGTGAAGACTCCTTCGTCCGGGCACAATGGGCGGGAAAACCCTTTGTCTGGCATATCTACCCTCAGGAAGAACAGGTCCATCTGATAAAACTGGACGCTTTTCTCGATAAGTTTTTGGCGGAGAAAAGCCCTGAGTTCGCAGGTAAATTGCGTGGAACCTGGCATCACTGGAATGAAGACAAGGACCTGAACAATCAATGGGCTGAGCTATTAGCCCTATTCCCCAACTGGCAACAAGCCTGCCGCGATTGGCACCAACAGTTGGTGCAACAGCCAGATTTGGCGGGCCAGCTGTTAGCTCTGGCAGATAAACCAACCCTATAAAAAACCACTACAGAAAAGCCGCAAACAACTGTATAGTAGCGCGCCGATTTCAAACCCTCGGGAAACCTGGCGGTGCGCGCCGCGTAGGTCAAGGTCTCCCGCATCACCTTAACTATTGCA
>JAGKWY010000086.1 GCA_021151625.1 Gammaproteobacteria bacterium
AGCAATACCTGTGCCAGTATCGCCTTTGAAGCTTAGCAGTGGCTGTGCAGTTTGCGAGGGGAAAAACGATAAAAAACAAAGATGTAGAGAAGCTGAGCAATTTGCTCAGCTTCTCATCAAATTGAAATGGAAACGCAATAAAAACTAGGCGTAATGATCAACCAGACGCGTAGAAACAATTGTGCTTGCTGCAATCGGCACCAGCTCTTCATCTTCCGCATCATTTGCAGATCCACCAGACCTCCCCTGCTCTCCCTCTTGTTGCTGGGCGAAGGATTTGTCGGAGACATCTACATTAACCAAATTTAGCCCCTGCTCGGAAAACATTTCACGCAGGCGGTTTAATTGTTGATCCAACGCCTCACGGACTATTGGATGAGGACTGGTGAAGGAAACACTGGCTTGATCCTGATTTACAGTGACTTTGACATGCATAGGACCAAGGTCGGGTGGATCCAAGCGGATTTCAGCAGCACTTACATTCTGTGCCGCCAACCACAGCACCTTCTCACCCACCGCCTGACTCCACTGGGGCTGGCCGACTGTAACAGGCACGCCAGTTTGCACAACAAAACTTCTGGCAGCAGGAGATTGGGCTTCACTTAACCTCACCAAAGGCTCCGCCAGGGTCGCAGCAGTCAATGCTGGCTTAGCCGGGTCTACAACGGCCGCCATTTTTTCCACTGCAACGTTGGCATCCATTAATTTACCAAACGCCGCCTTACCGCTCAGGATAAACAAATCCGGATTATCTACAGCATCCACTTCTGGCGGGGTATCTCCAGTTGCTGAAGCGATGTTATCGCCAGCAGCCAGCTCTTGCCCAAGCTGGTTTGCCAAACCGGCTGGCGGGTTACTCGCTACATTCTGCGCTGTTCCGGCAACACTACCTGCCTCTGCGCGCAAACTATTGGTAGCCGAGATCGAAGCCAAGGCAGGAACCACTGGCAACTCAATATTTTCTGTCTCGGACGCAAGCTCAATTGCAGGAGCATCAATTGCCAATGGAGTAATTACATTTGCTGTCAGCTCAGCAGTAGGTGCTGCCAATGGATTTACTACCGAAGGATCCATATCTGGTGCAACCCCATCAACAGCAAGCTTTCCCGTTTCATCCGTCGATTCTTCAGCCGTTAAATCCGTTGAAGCAGCATCGCTTAATGATCCCTCCAGTATGTTTAACGGGCTTTTAGTTTCTTGATCCGGCGTTTGAATATCTAGCAATATCCCGGTTTCGGCGAGAGCATTCTCTTCACCAGGCTGACTTGCTGGAGCGTCCGACTCCCCGGCTGCAGCGACAATATGCTCTGTGTCCTGCTGTTCAAGTTCAGATTCTTTAGCCTGAGAGGGTTGCGCTTCAACCTGCCCCTGAGTTTCAGCAGCTTTTTTTTCTACTGTCGGCTTTTCAACTACTGACTTTTCCGTTTTACGATTTACGCCAGCACTCACCTCTTTTTGTGCATCTCTTGGCATATTTGTACGAGCGTCAGCAGCTGGCTGACGAGGCTCTGCTTTCGCAACAGTTTTGCGCGATGCAGGTTTGGGAGCGGCAACTTCTGGCCGCGCCTGCTCCAGGGCGTTACGAAACTGTTCGCTGCTATCAAAGCCAGTATCAGGGCGATTTTTTGCGGATGCAGTTTTGCCAGCAGCCGAATTGGCGCCAGTTGCTCCGAGCAAACTACTGAGAAGGTTGCCATTATTCATGTGCTGCTCCAGCCAGGAGTAACGGCAAGGGTTTGCCGCTTACTCATTCAATAACCAGGTTCAGCAGAGGTATTGCAAGGGGGGTGCCAAGACACACAAACAGAAGGGATGCGTTTACAAAGCGTGTAGCTAAAAAGAATCCAACAGCGATTGGACCAACAAAAACTCCTGCTCTATCGCTTGAACGTCTTCAGTAAGTCCATGTAGATCACCGGCAAGCGCTTTTTTCTCCAGGGCGGCACACAGGGCGGACAATTGTTTTGCACCCACATTACTGCTGCTACCTTTGAAGCTGTGTGCTGAGCGACGAATCAGATCGGCATCTGTGCCTTGGACTACCTCATAGAGTTTTTTCAAGCGCTCAGTCGAATCCTGTTTAAACGTTTCAAGCAATAAACCAAAGTCATCCTCCATGACTTGCTTTAAGGTATTCAATGTCTCGTAATCCAGATGATCCATTTATTCACATCTCACCAAGTTAATATTGTCCCTGTCAGTTACCCTAGTCATCACTTATCCAGGAAAAATCCACTTCAGCGATATTGCCACGACCGGAATATTTCACACCCCCGCAGAGCTTTTCTACCAAGGCAATGCCACGGCCACTATAACCAAATGCCGTTAAATTGTTTGGGGCGCGATTGGCATAATCGAAACCTTCACCACTGTCCTCAATACGCACTTTTAATAATCCACCATCTTCGTTGGTTTTATGGGAGATATTAATGCGTACATAACCACTATCAACCTGATTAATACGCTCTTCGCGCAAGCGATAATATTCGGTAAAACCATCGGGGGTTTGCTTGAGTTCAGAATCAAGTTTTAATACACCATGTTCCAACGCGTTGGTATAAAGCTCAGCCAATATGGTGTAAAGCGTACTGCTAAACCCGCGTAAGCTGGGCACTTCCATCAATACATTCAACAGCATGGGTAGCGGATCAAATACTTTAAAGCTGGTAGGTTTTACTTCGAAGCGCATAGCCCATTCGATATCACTGTTACCGTAACGTTCACTCGCCTCCTTCGCAAATGCGTTCACGCGCTCGGGTTCATCCATGCGAATTTCCAACAGTGACAGATCATCATCTTTTTCACCGCTGCCGACAAATTGCTGTACGCCTTCAATAATTTCATCGAACAGGCGATTGTGATTTTGATTGCTGGCAAACACACGTTTCAAACGCTCTTCGCCAAACATCTCGCCGGTTGAGTTGCGCGCTTCATGAATCCCATCAGACCACACAAAAATGCGATCATGCCGCTCCAATTCAAAATATTCACAGTTATCTTTAAAGGCGCGATTGGATAATACGCCCAAAGGCAGATGCGTAGACTTAACTGGAGTAATACTGCCATCGGCGTGGCGATGCACAAAACAATCTGGAAGGCCGCCGTTCCATATTTTAATTCTGCGTTTGCGGAAATTAATATCCATCATGACCGCGCAGCAAAAAATCCCTACCGGCAGGATATTTTTCAATTTGCCATTAATTTCACGCAGGATATCGGTCATGGAAAACCCTTTGGGAACCATGCCATAAAATGTAGACGCTAACGGCATAGCGCCAATCGCAGCGGGCAAACCGTGGCCGGTGAAATCGCCAAGTAAAACCATCATACTGCCTGATGGGCGCATGGCGGCAACCAGCACATCACCATTAAATACCGCGAGGGAAGATAAGAAATAACGGACGTTATTCGCATTTAAACAACCGCTGTGCGCAACATTATCAAACACATGCTTGGCAACTGTTTGTTCTTGTAGCAGGCGATTGTTGTACTGCACAATTTGATCGCGCTGGGTCAGCATTGTGCTATGCAATTCGCGCATGCGATTGAAAGACTTTATTTTTGCTTGCAGGATGATACGGTTATAGGGCTTGGACAAAAAATCATCACCGCCAGCATCCAGGCACTGCACCAGTGATTCGGTATCCGATAACGAGGTGAGAAAAATAATGGGAACCAGCTCATCGCCTGCCAGCTCTTTGATTTTGCGTGCAGCACCAAAACCGTCCAGCTCTGGCATTAGCGCATCCAGCAATACTATGTCCGGACGCTCGGCGGAATATACCTGAATCGCTTCAAGACCATTGCAGGCAGAGACAACTGTGTGCCCTTCTTTGCGTACAATACTTTCTAAAATTAACCTGTCAGTATCTGTATCGTCAGCGACCAGAATTTTTAGGCGACGCACATCATTCATAAGATCGCTTCCATACATCACTCACACACAATCATTTAACGAAGGTGGAAACAAACCTTTGCAGGAGAAATTTTGAGCACTATTGGATATCAAACAGTTGTTCAAAATTGGAAATCAGCAGGATTTTCTTCACATCAGGAGCGCAATTAACAATTTGGATACTGGATTGTTCACCGCCGGCATAATCGCGCAGCAGTAACAACATGCCCAAGGCTGAACTATCCAGATAGGAAGTACCCTGCAAATCGACCCGATAATGGGTGGGCGCGTGGGAGAGTTTTTCGTAGGCGCTACGGAACTCCTGGTGGGAACTAAAATCGAATCGGCCCTGGATATAAATTGTGACTTGATTGCCGTCAGGGGATACAGTTGACGTGATCGCCATGTCTTACCTCGTAAAAAAACTTCAGATCATTCCCGGCTCTGGGGCTGCCCGGCCCGGTGTTGCAACTGCAGCGAGCTTAGTTCATCCAGCTCTTTCTGCAAACGTTTATCCAACAGTAAATCATCTTCGTGTTGCAAACGTTTGATCAAATCCTCAATTGATTTGCGCTTCTGGTGCTTGATCTGCCATTGCTTTTGCAAGTTTGCCAACATCCCCTGCATACGCACTACTTTGGATTCCTGCTCACTGCAGGCCTCATTCAAGCGATGGATAAAGCTGCTGTAGTTGATCAGGTCATGGGCAAGTACTCCCTGACGCAAACCGCCCTGGGCATCCAGATACTGTTTGGCATAGTCGCGCAGCTCTTGTAGTTGGCGCTCTTCCTGGGCCAGTTGATCGCGAAACTGACGCAATTTTTGGGCGGCATCGTCCTCCTGGCGCTCTGCCAGCATCAGCACTACTTTCATGCGTTTTGCGCGCGATTCAGCCATGCACTACCTTCAGAATTGGGAGTAATTACTACGTATTAAAAATAGCTGATTATTGTTTTTACAATTAAAAATAAATTATCGCTGACGATGCTGAGCGGCTAAGGGGCTATTCGCCTTGGTATTAGCCGGAGGCTTGAGAAGGGCTTTAAGATTGGCAATAGATTCGGGCAGATGAACCCCCTGTTTAATACCCTGCTGGATAAACGCACGCAGGTGTGGAAAGCGTTCAATCGCCATATCCGTATCAGGGTCTGCTCCGGGTGTGTAAGCACCAATAGCAATCAGATCCCTATTCTGCTGGTACTTGGCAAGCAGTTGTTTAAAACGCTGCATCATTTTCAGGTGCTCTTCATCCACTATATTTTGCATCGCACGACTGATTGAAGCTTCCACATCTATCGCGGGGTAAATCCCCTCTTCCGCCAAACGACGCGATAAAACCACATGGCCGTCAAGAATCGCACGCGCGGAGTCAGCAATCGGGTCTTGCAAGTCGTCGCCCTCGGTCAGTACGGTATAGAAAGCAGTAATAGAACCTTCACCTTCTGCGGCATTACCAGCGCGCTCCACCAATTGGGGAATTTTGGCAAATACCGAAGGCGGATAGCCCTTGGTTGCCGGCGGCTCGCCAATCGCCAGGGCGATTTCGCGCTGAGCCTGGGCAAAACGGGTTAATGAATCCATTAGCAGAAGTACATTTAACCCCTGGTCGCGATAGTATTCCGCAATACGGCTGGATAACTGGGATGCGCGCAAGCGCATCAAAGGTGCATCATCGGCTGGGGAGGCCACTACTACCGCGCGGCGCAAACCCTCTTCGCCGAGGATATGATCGATAAACTCTTTTACTTCGCGCCCACGCTCCCCGACCAATCCGACTACTACTACATCAGCGGTAGTGAAGCGGGTCATCATGCCCATCAGCACACTCTTACCCACGCCGGAACCAGCCATCAGGCCAAGGCGTTGCCCGCGTCCAACGGTAATCAAGGCATTGATGGCGCGTACGCCAACATCCAGAGGTTCGCTAATCGGGTGGCGTTGCAAAGGGTTGATAGCGCTGGGATGAAAGTCCAGAAACTCATCGCCAATCAGCGGGCCCTTACCATCCAACGGTTGACCAATACCGTTAACCACCCTGCCCAACAGCTGGGGCCCAATACGCATCCCCATCTGGCTGGACACTGGCACAACGCGCGCGCCGGGCTGCAAGCCCTCTACTTGTTTGATGGGCATCAGGAAGACTTTATCGCCCGCAAAACCGACCACTTCGGCTTCAATCCGGCGATTATCGCTATTAATAATTTCGCATTGGCGCCCCACAGAGACATTCAAACCAACGGCTTCCAAAGTTAAACCTACCGCACGGGTAATGCGGCCTTCGGCCTGGGGTTCTGCATAAGAGGGTTTGCGCGGAGCGTAGCTGCGCAAGCGAGAAGCTATGGATTGACGTTCAGACATATCAGCCTAGTTATCATCAGATTCTATGGGGGCCTGCAATTCAGTGCGCGAGGGTTCTATCTCGTCCAGCTCATCTTCATCACCCGCTGCCAGCTGTTTGGTGATAAATTGCTCCAACACTGTTTTTAAACGGGAACTCACCGAAAAATCCACGCGACTCTCGGGTGTTTCTATTCGGCAGCCACCCGGCAATAATTCAGCATCGCCTAAAAATTTCCAATCCAGTTGTTGTTCCGCCGCATAGGTTTCTATTGCGGCCAAATCATCCGGATTTAAACATACGCGAATATTTTTACTGCCAACAGGTAATGCATCTATTGCATTGCGCACAAGTTCGAGAATTTGCGATGAATCGGTTTGCACTTCGCGCTGAACCACACTTTGAGTTAAGGTGCAGATAACATCCAACAACAAATGTTCCAGGTCATCGTCTTGCGCATCGATAGGATTTAACAAGGCATTCGCTAATTTTTGAAAACGCTGCTGCTCCGCCACCAATTGCGCGCGCATTTCCATTAACCCTTGCTGGCGCCCGGCTTCATAACCTTCGGTATTGCCTTTGGTATAACCTTCTTTGTGCCCCTGCTCAAAACCGTCTTTTTCCGCTGCATCAAAAATCGCCTGCATTTCCTCAGCGGTCATGCCCATTTGCACCGGCTGTTCTTCTACCGGGATTTCAACAACTTCAATTTTCTCCTGCTCGCGACGCAATAACCGCTCACGACGTTCACGCGCTTCTTTTTCTGCGGACGACAATACTCGCCCATTGTCACTGACTGGCGGCAACACCCAGGCGGTAGCTTGTTCAACCGCTTCGGCAGGAATACGGTTGGGTAAATTGGAATCCGACATACTTAGGCAATCCCGACAGCACTTATCTCAATCGCATTACACGTTATAAAAATAATGCGCTACAACAAATAGTTCGTAAAACAATGGGCGATCCATTAAACCATTTGATCGCCACCGCCACCCAACATAATTTCGCCGGCATCGGCCATGCGACGCGCGGTAATAAGAATTTCTTTTTGTGCGGCTTCCACATCGGCCAGGCGCATCGGCGGTTTGGTTTCCAAATCGTCACGCAGCAATTCGGCCGCGCGTTTGGACATATTTTTGAAGATTTTTTCCTTGAGTTCGTCATCTGCACCTTTGAGTGCAACCACCAATACATCGGAAGACACTTCGCGCAACAGCGCTTGAATTCCGCGATCGTCCACTTCCTTGAGGTTTTCAAACACAAACATAAGATCCTGAATCTGGTTGCCCATGTCCTCGTCGATCTCTTTGATACCTTCCATCAATTCCGCTTCGATCGAACCATCCAGGTTGTTCATAATTTCCGCCGCCACCTTATAACCACCCATAGTTTTGGTTTGCGATGCAGCGTTACCGGAGAATTGTTTTTCCAGAATATCGTTAAGTTCTTGCAGTGCACTGGGCTGCACAGTATCGAGGGACGCAACGCGCATCATAATATCGAGGCGTACTTTTTCCGGGAAATAACCGAGAATTTCCGCCGACTGATCCGCATCCAGATAAGCGATAACAATTGCCTGGATCTGCGGGTGTTCGTTGCGAATAATATCGGCAACGGAACGCGCCTCCATCCATTTCAGCGTGTCCAAACCAGTGGTGTTGCCACCAATCAAGATGCGATCAATCAAACTGTTGGCTTTATCTTCACCCAACGCAGTAACCAGCATTTTACGAATGTAATTGTCAGCACCCACACCCAGGCCGGTTAAGGTGCGCACTTCATCCAGAAAGTTAGCCAATACCGCTTGCACTTCAGATTGCTGCACGTTTTGTAATTGGGTCATGGCGGCGCCAATGCGCTGCACTTCTTTCGGCCCCATATGCTTGAGAATTTCCGCGGCGTCAGCTTCACCGAGCGACATGAGTAAAATCGCCGCCTGATCCACATAGCGCATTTTTAGCGCCGGCTTTGTAGCAACCGCTTTATCGTTGGTGTTTGCATCAGTCATCGCGATTTATCCACTTTTTAACAACCTGGGCAACGCGGCCCGGGTCATCGGCAATCAAACCTTTAATTGTTTGGACAAGCTTTTGAACATAGGGCGTAACAAACCAAACACGATCAGCAGTATCACCAGAACGCTGGCGATGTATTTGATATTGGGAATAATCCATTGCTCCCACCAGGGCACTTCCAAGCCTGCAGTAGGATCTTCTACGCGATTGGCAAATGCAGAGTTCAAAACATTGACACTATCGCCGCGCACAGCGCTGAAGCCCACCGCATCCCTCACCAGTATAGACAAGCGCTCCAATTCGTTTTCAGTCCAGGGCACTAAAGATTGGGTACCATCAGCATTCATCACCACCTTATCGTCCACCACCACTGCCACGGTCAAACGCTTGAGTGAACCCTGTTGATGCTTGGTGTAGCTAACGGTGCGATCTAACTCATAGTTACGAGTGGCTTGTTCGCGGTTATTCGTAGGTTGCTGTGCCGCCGCAGGTTGGCCGGTAGCCGGATCAATTTGCTCGGGCACCTGGGTAGTTGTGCCCGGTGGTTGGTTAGTGAGCGCACCGGGAATACCGGCAGCAACATCCCCGGCACGACGGGTTTCATTCAGGGTTTGCTCAGAGCGAATGGCAGGCAAATCCGGGTTAAAGGTTTCAGCGGCTTGTTCAACAGCAGTGAAATCAATATCGGCACTCACCTCAGCGCGGAATTTCCCGGAGCCCACTACTGGTTCAAGAATGCTGTTAATGCGCTTGATAACACTGGATTCAACGTCTTTGGAATATTTGTGTTGTTTTTCGGCTAACAACAAATCAGCACTGTCTTCACCGGTAGATAGCAAATTGCCGTGCTGATCCACCACTGTCACATCAGCCATTTTCATGCCTGGTACTGAAGAGGCGACCAAATTCATAATCGCTTTAACTTGTGCGGGATCAACTGACCTGCCCGCAAACACTTCAACAAACACTGAAGCCGTTGGGTTGGTAGCATCGCGCACAAATACAGTTTTCTTGGGAATGGCCAAATGTACACGCGCACTGCGAATACTGGTAATACTGGTAATGGTTCTCGCCAACTCGCCTTCAATACTGCGCTGGTAGCGGGTGCCTTCTACAAACTGGCTGGTACCCAATGGTTGCTCTTTATCCATCAACTCAAAACCCTGGGTGGGGCTGGATGGCAAACCAAACTCGGCCAATTTCAAACGCGCCATGTGCACATCTTCCGCGGCTACCAGAATTGCCCCGGAGTTTTGGTCCACTTTAAATTTGATCTGGTTTTGTTCCAGAACGTCCACCACATTGGCTGCATCCAGGTTATCCATGCGGCCATACAAGGGGCGGTAATCGTCACCCTGAATCCACATCACCACCGCAAAACCTATGGCGACGCTGGCCGCCAGAGTGACCATCAAACCAATTTGACGCAGTAAATTAAGGCTGCTTAATCCTTCCAGAAAATCGCCGCCAATTTTATTTTTTTCGGCGGGAAGGTTTTCAGCATCAGCGGCGGGAGTAGCCATAATCATTACACCTTGGAATTACTGTTTAGCGGTTAACTGTTTTTTTATCTGAATCGACCGATCGTTAGATAGGCATATTCATAACATCGCGATAAGCATCAATTAATTTATTGCGCACTTGCACGGTAGCCTGAAAAGCTACTGAGGCTTTTTGCGAGGCGATCATTACATCGGTGATATCTACACCGGCAACACCGCGCTCATAGGCTTCCGCCATCTCGCCTGAACTCTTTTGTACGTCATTAACTTTATTAATGGCTTGCGTCATTAAATCGCCGAAGCTGGGAACCTTGGTGGGGTTTTCTACTGGCACTGCGCCCAAGCTACGCAAACCACCAGGTGCATCGGCTATCCCCTGCGGGCGTTGAAATACCTGGGTTTGCGCTTTTAAGCTGCGCATTTCACCCAGCAAGCGGCTAATGTCTACGCGATCACTCATGATCCTGTCCCCCCGTTAATCACACGCTATACCGACAAAAATTTGGCATTTGTGCGAAGAAATTCGTCATTGCAAGGGATTTTGCACAAAGCAGGCCAACCTTTGCCGCATGGCAATCCCTTGCCAGAAACAGAGCAACGTTTAATCAAAAATACGGTAATCAATTTGTCGCAGACTGTTCATTGTTTTGTCACTCGCCGCGCATAGCATCGAGTTGAAAAACCTGTAGCGGCCTTTACAAGGAGATCACTATGAGCCAAGTCGACCTAATGAATGAGCAGGAATTGTTGGATAATGCCATGGCAAGTTTTCTCGCCGATGTAGTCATATCAAAAAGCAAACGACAGCAAATCCGCCGCAACATGGAATGTCGCCGCAAACTGGAAGAGAAATGGGAAGCAAAAAAACTGGAGCGCGAAACTTGCGAGTATGAATTTGATTATTTGCATTAATAAGGTCATTAATGCAAATAGATATTTAGTTTAAATAGATTTGAAGCCCGGCTTTTACTGCCGCTTTGCGTAGATCTTGATCTAGCGTAGCAAGGGAAAGCCCTTCCCTTAAAGCCAGTTCAAGATAGGCCGCATCATAACTACTGAGTTTGTAGGCGCGGGCGAGTGACATGGTACGTGAGAAAACTTGTTGATAGGTATGTAGATCAGTAGTTATAGGCAAACTGTTTAGATGAGAAATAAATGCTTCCACAGAAGGAGCATCTAGCTGCCCTCTTTTCTCGGCGCTTAGCAAAACATTAGCAGCTTCTAATTGCCAAATTTGTGGCACTACAGCTTGCGCAGAATTTAAAGACACAAGTACAGATTCAGCATACTGTTGATCAACTTCCTTATCTGTTGCTAGCAACCAGCGCATGGCAATCGAGTTATCCATAACAAATTGCATTATTTACGCCCTTCACCTTTTAACTGATTTAAATCATGGTCGTTAACAATAATTTTTTTTGCTTTCAAAATTGACTCAATAGCCAATTTTGTTTTTTGTAAACTGCGCGAACTGCTCGGGATTAACTCTGCAATGGCTTTCCCGCGATTAGTAATCGTAAAAGACTCCCCTGCCTCTACCCTTCGGAGAATTTCCGGCAGTTTAGTCTTGGCATCATAAGATCCAATTTCATTTAGCATAACGACCTCACCCCACCAAATAGACCAGAAACCTAGTCTACTCCGGTATCCATGGCATTTTCAACCAATCCCACGACCTCTGTAACGGAAAATCCTTCTGGTAGCTAATAGGTCTTGGGGAATAGGCCGAAATTACTCAGTAATCTCATACCCCTCTTCACGCAAGCGTGCAATTTTATAACGCAGCGTTCTCGCACTAATCCCCAAACGTTCGGCCGTATTTTTACGGCTGCCGCGCTCCATACGCAGGGTATTCATAATAATTTCGTATTCGCGCTGCTTCAGGTCGTTACCCAATGCCGGGTTATTCAGCGATGAATGGTGAACAGGTACATTGCTAATTAGCGCAATATTATCGCCCGTTACATTGCCGACAGAAAATTGGCTATTGCGATACGCCGGGTTAGCGTACATCTGCGCATTAGATGCATAGTGCTGTTCCGCAGGCGCAGCGGTTTCAGGAACACCGCCGATAACCTGAGCCGCTTCGAGCAAGTTAGGTTTTTGGCTGTAATTGCTGGGGCTTTGCGAATAAGCACCGTGACCACCCAACCCCAAATCCTCAGCCTGGATAGATTTACCTGGCTGCAAAATTAATGCGCGCTGCATAATATTATCCAGCTCGCGCACATTGCCCGGCCATGGATAGGCAAGTAATTGCTGCTGCGCAGAAGGAGATAAATTGACGCCGCGACGGTTTTGTTTGTGCGCGTGTTTTTGCAAGAGTTTATCGGCCAGTGGAATAATATCTTCCAGGCGATCGCGCAACGGGGCCCACTGCAAAGGCAATACGCTTAAACGGTAATACAAATCTTCACGGAATTTTGCAGCGACAACTTCACTGCGCATATCGCGGTTCGATGTAGCAATCACACGTACATCCAATTTAATGGTTTTGCGGCCTCCCAGGCGTTCTACTTCGCGCTCTTGCAACACACGCAATAATTTAGCTTGCAAGCCGATATCCATTTCTGAAATTTCATCGAGCAATAACGTGCCGCCATTCGCCTGTTCAAATTTACCCGGGCTGCTGGCATGGGCACCGGTATAAGCGCCTTTTTCATGACCGAACAACATAGCTTCCAGCATATTTTCCGGAATAGCGGCGCAGTTAATGGCAATAAAAGGCTGATTGCGACGCGGTGAGTGATCGTGAATATAACGCGCCAGCACTTCTTTACCGGTACCTGATTCCCCCACGATTAATACCGTAGAATCTGATTGCGCCACACGTTGCGCCAACTGCAATAATTGTTTACTGGATGGCGCCATAGCTACAGGTTCGTCGCCGGAAATTTGCGCAACACCTAAATGACGAGCCACAGTTTCTACCAGCGTTTGCGGTGCAAAGGGCTTAACCAAATAATCAACCGCCCCCTGCTTCATCGCATCTACCGATTCACTAATACTCGCATAGGCGGTAATCAGCATCATCGGAATTTGCGGGTAATCCTGCTTCACAGTGCGCAACAAATCGTGACCACTCATACCGCCCATGTTTACATCGGAAACAATCATGCGAATATCATTGTAGAGCGCTAATTGTTTTAACGCGTCTTCACCGCTGGCAACCGGAAGTACCGCATAATCTGCCAACTGCAAAGTATCCGTTAAGGCTTCGCGCAGGTTGTTATCATCTTCAACAACCAACACCTTGATTGCATGTTCAAATTCTGCTTGTTGCAATGCCAAAGCCATGATTATTCCCCTACCAATGCGTTTGGGTAGAGATTAAATTCAATGCGCAATTTAGCCTTGCGCTCTACAGCTTGAATCGCGTTATTCACCAGATTCAGCAAAGCACCAATCAAGGCCGCGCGATTGCATTGGATATATTGCTCGCGGGTGCGAATCACCCACTCACAGGTGGATTCGCTGGTCATTAAGGGAACTTCCATTGCCTCGGCTAACTCCTCTTGCAACTGCGCAACGGAAATAACATCGTTTAATGGCAATTCACCTTTAACGTAGAACAACATGTCTTGAATTTGACGTTCAATATTATTCAAACGCCCGAGAATTTTTTCCGAAAATTGCTGGCGTCGCGTTTCATCCAATTTGCCGCTGCACAAATGCCCCGCATATAACATGGCAGAGGAAAGCGGCGTGCGGATTTGATGTGCCAAAGCGCCCATCATTTTGCCCAGGGCAGACAAGCGTTCATGGCGACTCAACTCGCCTTGCAAACGACGGGTTTCGGTTTGGTCGGTCAGCAAAATAATTTGGCCATCTTCACCCAGGTTGCGGGTTTGGATGCTGACGCGGCGACCATCTTTCAAGGAAACCTCATGGCCGTCATCGTTACGTGGAGCAAAACTGCGTTTGATGACATCGCGCCACAATTCTCCCTGCAAAGGCTCACCCAATAATTGCAACGCGGCGGGATTACATTCAGCAACCTTACCAGAGGAATCCAGCACCACTACCCCACCAGGCAAGAAATTGAGCAGGCTTTCCAGGCGATTAGCGAGTTTTTCTTTTTCTGCCAACTCGGCAAACCGACGATCACTCAGGTGATTCAGCTCCTGATTCAACTCGGCGACGCGGTTTTCCAGCAAATGATAGGAATCTGCCAATTGCTCAGACATTTGATTAAAACTTTCACCGGTGCGATTTTTGTCGGCAAGTCCCAATTTTGCAGCTGGGTTCACCGCTACTTTTGCCTGCTCTGGCACTAGCAAACTCAAATGCTGGCTATTGCCTGAAGTGGCTTTAATCAAACTGGGTGCAGCTTGCGTCATAAAAACCCCGGGTGATGGAAAACGTTTTTGTTTTGCTGGGCAAACGTCAAGAATCCATCGGCTCTTTGGCGTTTGCCCTTTGGTTATCGGGGTATTTGCAATCGCAATGCCAATCTATTTTTTCTTTTATTATCAATAACATAAAATACAACAAGCGCATCAGCAGTCAAAGATTTGGCTGGGCAACGCAGAAATGACTGGTTCTGGCTTGTCGCTTTTAATGCCACTCCTTATAATGCGCCAACCCTCTCGGGGGAGTAATCTGCTCCGGCCTTTATCCGCGTTCATACCGCTAAATGCCGAGCGCTTTTGTCAACAAACTTGTCGCTCAATCGACATGGCAAAAGCGTCCTCTGTCGTGCTGAAACTGCACACTTCGGATTGATGAGACCTGAGATACCACTCTGGCCCCGGGCGGGACAGGGTTGTATCTCGTGTATTCATCCCGCCCTGGTACTTTCAATGGAAGCATTCCTCAGCTCAACCCTCGCGGTTTCCATCGCAGAAATCGGCGATAAAACCCAATTGCTCGCCCTATTCCTGGCCGCACGCTATGGTCGTCCCTGGATTATCAGTTTGGGAGTGCTCATTGCGACACTGGTCAATCACGGCTTGTCGGCCTGGTTAGGCGCCGTATTGGCCGACGTAATCCCCGCACACTGGATTCCCTTGATTGTCGGTGGGAGCTTTATTGCGATCGGACTCTGGTTGCTAATTCCCGATAAAGAAGACGATGACATGGGCCGCTTTGCCAACTACGGTCCATTTGTTGCGACACTAGTGTTATTTTTTCTTGCGGAAATTGGCGATAAAACCCAAATTGCTACAGTCATCCTTGCCGCAAAATATTCTGCCGATATGTTGATGGCTATGGCCGTCATTGCAGGCACTACCCTGGGGATGTTAATCGCCAATGTCCCGGTGATTTTTGCCGGCAAATGGTTAATGGATAAATTGCCTCTAGGCATCGCCCACAAAGCCGCCTGCGTTATTTTTATCGGACTGGGCGTTGTCACGCTGATTCATGGCTAACAAAGCGGTAAAGTCACAACAACAATAATTTGCGCGAGACCAATTTATGCAGGGCACAAAAACGCATCGAGTACAGTGCACAAAAACTCATAAAGAGTTATGCATAATTGGTGTCGCGGGCTTGCTGATCATTTTGTGCACCAGCGGATTCATCAGCAGTTATTCCGCAACTACACTCAATCCAGCGCAATATTTTTTTATCGCCACCAGTTTGTGGTTATTTGGGTGCTGGCAAACCTGGCGACGCATCGAGTTAAATCGCCCACACCCAAACGCGCCGCAATTTCCCAACCTCGGCTGGGCCAACCAACTCACCTTGCTTCGCGGTGGATTAATTGCATTGACTGGTGGATTTCTATTGCAGCCAGTTCCACTTCAACTCGCCGCCTGGATGCCAGGGATTTTGTACGGTATAGCTGCAACACTGGATCGCATCGATGGCTTTGTCGCACGACGCACCCAGCGAACCAGTTTGCTTGGCAGCGAGCTGGACACAGTATTTGATGCACTGGGTTTATTAGTTGCCCCTATTTTAGCTATTCAGCTAGGAAAACTTCACTGGAGTTTTTTTGCCGTTAGCCTTGCCTATTATTTGTTTGTGTTTGGGCTTTACTGGCGACAAAAACATTTTCGCCCAGTTTATCCATTGCTACCCAGCCAATTGCGCCGTGCGTTTGCCGGTTTTCAAATGGGATTTGTTGCATTGGTGTTATTGCCAGCCTTTAGTACCACTATTACCCAACTACTTGGCATAGCATTTATGCTGCCCATTCTGATCGGATTTTTTATTGATTGGCTGGTGGTATCTGGTCGCATTGATGGAACCAAACCACAAACAATCAATTACTTTTCCCAGATCGATCACATCAGCAAAACATTTTTACAACCTGGTCTGCGCCTGATGGTTGCCATCTTACTCATAGGTATCGTGCACATCACAATCCATCAAAATCTTCTCATTGATATTTTGGCTGGGGTTCTAGCGCTCCTTATTGTCAGCGGCACGGGTGCGCGCATCGCGGCACTGGTATTGCTGCTCGGTGCTGGTTTTCTATTGAGTCATGGAGCCATAAGCATTCAAACATCAGGGGCAAGTGCAGAAATTATTTGTTTTTATCTAGCTGCACTTTTATTTGCCACCAGCTGGTTGCTGCTACTTGGTCCAGGTAATTACTGCCTGTGGCGCGGTGATGATATTTGGGTAAATCGTCAGGACGGTACGCAATGACCAAAGCGAAAATAATTATTGCACTGCTCTGGCTCGCAGCACTTTTGCTTGCAGTCTGGACGCTGGCGCAATTGCCAGTTACTGAAATTGCCACGCAGCTGAGCGATCTCGCCTTCAACGATTATGCGCCCTGGATAATTGCCAATATCGCCATCATTTTGCTGGGCAATTATCGTTGGTGGCTATTGGGCAAAGCAGTACAAGCACCAGTTAACTTTTGGCGTTTACTCTTTATCAAACAGGCGGGTCAAAGTATTAGTTTTATTACCCCCGGCCCACAATTTGGGGGCGAGCCGCTGCAAATTTATTGGTTGTGGCAAGGTGCAAAAATTGCCTTGCATAAGGCCTTGCTATCCTTGGGGTTGGACCGATTCTTTGAGCTCTGGGTGAATTTTTCGATATTAATTCTCAGCGTCATACTGCTCAGCGTATCGCCAGCCAGCGCCACTGCCAGTTGGAAAAATATTCTTATCGCACTAATTGGCTTGATTGGGTTGCTGTCATTAATCGGCCTCAGCCTGATAAGCCAACCACAATGGCTAAGCCAGCGCTTGAATAAAGTAACTCACCAGTGGCAAGCACATCGCTATTTGCACTCCATTAAAACACACTGGAATTTACTCAGTGATGATTTGCGTCGCTGTTTGCACGCTGAGCGAAAAATATTGCTCAGTGCAATCCTGATTTCAATAGTGACCTGGGCCGGTTTGTTTATCGAGTTGCAACTAATTCTGTGGATGTCGGACGCTAATACCAACCTGACCGGCTTTTTATTAATATTCGTCGCCATGCGTTTAGCTATGTTACTGCCGCTACCCGGTGGAATTGGCACCATTGAGGCAGCAATTTTCTGGGCGTTTAGTTATTTGAATTTGTCGATGGAATCCGCATTAACAGTAATTGCGTTAATGCGTTCAAGAGATGCGGTTGTACTACTATTTGGACTGGGTTGTATTGCCGGCTGCCGTCAAATCACTGCAAAAACGCCGGTACATTTAGCAGACTAAAATTAGCTTTTGGTGGAGTATCAGGCGTGGATTGTACATCCATACCGCCGCACTTCGTAAACAAACGGTATACACGAGCACACACAGGATAAAACCCCGAGTCAATTAGCATCTGGTAGAACAAATCATCCACGTCCTTCTTACTCAATGGAATAGAATCCAGATACTGATAAAGTGCATCATGAACAAGGCTGGCATGATGCGCCCTTTGCCAAAAACGATTTTTGGTCACCAAACAATTTTGCTCGGTATCAATAGTGGTAACTTCTTCCAGCTTTTCATCCCAATCCGGGGTGCCGAACAATGCAAACCAGAAAAACCACCGTTTGGGTGTACAACCGTCCCAGGCATAGGTCCGTGTTTTAGCAAAATCGTATTCAACAATTCGCAAATCTTTATCAGGCACACCCTTGGTTACTCCGGGATTAACTACGATCAAGCCGTTGTGAATAATCAACCACTCACTGTAAAAGTATTTTCCATCAGCAATTGCAGTTCGTTTCACCAGTGGCTTATCGATATAATTCAACCAGGGGCCTTCCCGATCGCGACTATGAAAACCCCATTTTTGAAACTCGCTTTCTTTGGCTTGTACAGCTCGCACCAATCTTTCTTTCCGACCAATCCAGCGCGGTAAACCTAACCCTAAATAAATGATTACGCCGATTGCTAAAAATAGCGGTAGGTAACGTACGCAAAACCAACCCACCACTAACAAAACCCCTGTACCCAACAGGGTTGCAATTTTCAGGGAGATATCAAATAAAGAACGGCGGATATTAAATTTTTTAAGGTTCATAATTAATGTACTGTAATTTCCGCTAATTCCACGTCGTCTTTTTCGTTGTCCAGACGTACAGTAGTAGCTTTATGCACTTGGTTCTTTCTACCGTAATTGCGATAAATATCCACTCGTACAGTAACCGGCCCGAAGGTCTCCACAGAACTATTTGAATAGAAATCTGCTGCTACTTTATAAACGCCTTTATCGGCTGATTTCAGCAGATACTCTTCCGGGCCAAACCCACTGGTATTATCGAATGGCAACCAGGCCCCTGATTTGGAGTAGCGATTTCCATAGTAAATTTTTGTGTTATCCGGCTCATAAAGATGCAAATCCATATCCGCCTGGTCGTTGGTCCAGGAAATTACCACCCGCAGATCAAACTCCATTGCATTTATAAAACGTTTATCCAGGCCAGAAATTACACCTGGATCAACTTGCCAAACCTGAATCAGATTATTCAACTCCCCCAGAGTAGTAATGGAAAAATCATGTTGAAAACTGTCATCTAGCAGAATAGATTGCCAATAGTAATTGGCAGACTGCGTAATTAACCCTGGATTTTCTAATGTCGCCATACGCTCCAACAAAACGGCTAAGTCGCGCTTACTAGTTGCCTCATGCGGAACTATCTCGTTAACAAAATTCAGGTACAAAAGTGCGCGTTCCCATTGTTGATATTCAATCAATGTGTAGGCCAGCAACCGCTGAGCCAGCATTTTTTCTGGCATAAGCTCGCTAATGTTACTCAGTATTTTATAGGCGGTTTCCGGGTTCTGTTTTTCGAAAAAATATTTAGCAGTATCCATGTAGAACGACAGGTTTGCAGCATACTCATTGCGCTGCTGCAAATAGATTGCGTAAGCCTTTTCTACTGGCACTGCTCTGATAGCCTTCATATACGGGGTATCCGGATTCCAAGCTAATACCTTAATCCCACCATCAAAATCGGCAATATTTTCTGCAACTACCTCTTCGACATCAGCATTGCGTGCAACACTTGCTCTCGCACCGGTCACAATTACCTCTTCTAACTCTGAAGACTCCCGCCGTTTCCTTTCTTTTATAAGCTGCTTATTAAAGGCTACCGGGTCTTCATACCAGGTAACTCTTTGTTTCCAGGCTAACAATAGCTCCTCTCTATTTTTCCCTTTAGCTTTAGACTCTTGCGCAAGATGTTCCATTCTTAGCTCATCGTATTCATTATCAGGATCAAATAGCGCAGGCGGCTTCACACCAAATTCAACGTAATCATCCAGATCCTCCAACACCAAAAGACTTGTGTATGGCGTAACAATTGAATGTTTCATCCCCGCATCAATAATGGCTTGTTTGTGCTGCTGAGGATTAACCAACAAAGGCTGAATTTTATTTATCGCCCACTGGTATTGGATCGACTTTCCCATTAGAAGGTCGTCATCTGTTACACGGAACCCTTTCGCTTCTCCATTAACATCAATCAGAAGATTAAAGGGCAGATCCGTTTTATTTAGCGAACCAAAAATTTCTATTGGATTTTTTGTACCAAAACGTCGCTTCACAAGAATATCGTTGCTTTTGGATTTTACATCCACATCATCCAGCACAGAGAAGAATGCGCCAACTGAAAGATTATTTACTCTTGCCAGATTACCTTTCGCTGCGAGATTCTCCAGTAGCGGCATATTACTGGTGCGCGCATCAGGATAAACTGCATAAACAGGCACAGAAATGCTGTCCAAATCCAGCAACCCTACCGAATGGGTCCCATCAGAAAAGAGCAACAGTGTTGATTCCTGCTTACTTGCTATAAGTCCTTTAATGTGATTTAGATCAGATGCGCCGTCATACACAATATTGGACGCGAAGGATCTAACAGCATCGATGGATGCAGCCAAACTTACTGGTTGCCGAATATCTGTTGAGAAACATTGAACACGGATATTTGCCCTGGGAAACTCGCGGCGAACCGCAATCAACCACGCCAAATACTCTTCATGATAAGCCTTCATGGACAATGAAACATCCCACAAGACCAGTATACTTTCAGGTGTAAATGGTGCAGATTGTAGATGCAATGGCAAACGAAAGTAGACATTTTCACCGTTACCAGATTGGACCTGCAAAGCAGAGGCTTTCTGAGGCCGTAGATAAAATGCAAACTCTGAGCCGGCAGAAAAATTATCCGCATTGAAACGCAAGATCTTTCTATTTTGGCTGGTTGTATACTTTTTAAATTGCTTGGTACGAATGACTGAAGAAGGAGAATGACTTATAGCGTCGATACCCTCTAGCTCAATATCAAAGGAAATCCGTTTGAATTCACCTAAAAGATCCAGCGGAATTGCGTAGCGATACTCTCCATCAACTTCTTGCAAAGTTTCCTGGTACTGAATTTGTATCCGTCGCGGATTATCCTTACTGACCGGATATATTTCCGTCTGAAACTTATTATTGTGAGTCAGTTCGGCAATGGCTGGATCTACACCACGCGACTCCAGGGTTTCCAGCGCACCCCTCGCTTCCTCTTTGGGTACCACAACAGCGGGAACCATACGGTCATCCACATCCAGACTATACCCGCTTACGCTGGCAGATGCTGGTAATGGCAAACTAAAAGCCACTTCGGTATCGCGGGAGTCCAGGGTTCTAAAATGAATATCAATCGTCGTTTCAGCCAAATCACCATTGATTTTTGTGCTTACGGAAAAATGCTCTATCTCTACCGGCAACCCATTTTCATCTGTTATAAATTGTGACGGCAGTTTCTTATCAGTTCGTTTGAAGGAACGCTGCTCATCGACCACCACATCCAGATGTGAACCTCCATAAAAGACTGGTACGAAGATATCCTCCATAACAATATAAGGCATGTGGTCATTCGCCATAATCAAGCGCGCCATATGGCTTTCGCCCTCGTTATGGGACGTCAAAAGAACGCTTTTATCCGGGTAAATATTAAGCCCATAAGCTTCGCCACCGTTTTCTAGACTCCCCCACTCCCAAACAGCACTCAACTCTTTACTGGAAATAGCGCGGACTTTCTCTTTAACAAAAAAATAGTGCGTATCGCCGCTAACTAACTCTAATTGATTACCGTCTAGAGATAACTTATCAATAGGAATCTCTTCGTCAGGGCAAAGATTAGTAATTTCTACCGAAAGATAGTCGCTAGGGTTATTTACACTAAAACAACTTTTTGATTTTTCCGTAAACTCGAACAACAGGATGTCATTTTTATAAGAAAACAGCTGCACCTTCACCGCTGACCGGTTCTTGCCTTTTTCCAGGATTTTTACTGACGTCCACTTACCTGTAGGCACAGCCTGTATCTCAGATGGAGCGGATAAAGAATATTGTGACAAACCAAGCACGAAAAATAACACTATCAGCTTAACAACAGACATATAGGCTCCATCCAGAAATATAGTTATCAGAATCAAACGAGATTAAACCAAAATAATTATTTTAATGCCTGGCGAATAATGGTTTTCCATTTATCCGGCGCGGCTTTGCGGATATCACTTAAATAAATCTCATGGTGTTTACCGCTGAGTGTTGCGTGCCTTTGGATATGTTGATGAAGGCGCTCGATTGTCGGCCCCTCTTCGGAAAATGGACCCACATGCAGAATTTGAGCACAGCGGCCTTCAGTAAAGGATTCAAAACGCAACAGAGGAATTGCCGGTAGTTTTTTCTTTTTAGCAACTTCAGCAATTGCTATATCGATAATTTGTTGGGTGACTATTGCCGGCTGCATAATCATCATGGTCCATTTCCACTGGGATTTATCATTCCCGGTGAACACCGACATATCATCCGCCCACCAAAGCCCCTCCAAAGGCATTACTGAATAGTCAACACCGATCGTACCTTTTTTAATCATAAACTTGGCGGTATAACTCACCGAAAATAAAGCTTCTACCGCTTCAGCATAAGCTTGGGTGGTGTTTGGATCACCCAAACCATCGATCATCAAATAATTCAACGCAGGAACATCCACCTCATCTATTTTCTTGGTAGATGCTTGATAGAGATGCTTTAGCGCTTTTTTATGATCTATTTTTTCCATAAACACATCAGATTATATTCGCGTGAAAAACACACGAGTCTTTATTATTTATTCTTGGACAGATAGGTCTCGTACAACCCAATTGCAGCCTTATCGAGGCGCGTACTGAAGGCCTCAAGGAACGTGATTTTTCTAGCTACTAGATAATAGGCACAAAGCATAAAAAGCAACAGCATAATCAGCTGATTCTGCCATGCATTCAATTCCCATTGACCATGCCAGGTTAAACCTTTGGAACTCAAGGGATAAAAATAATATATCGGCCACTGATAGCCATCAGGCCCCCGGGAGCCAACAAGGTCGCAGAGCACATGCAAATGCACAACGAATAGAGAACCAAGCCAAACAAGGGCTTTTTGAGATTTGGCGAAACAGCTTGCCAAGGTTGCAAGGAGGAAAGCAGAAATAATGGAGTGCCCTAGATAATGATGGTATTTCACATAATAACTGGTAGTTCCAGTGATTAGGTCAACCACTAACCCTATGCCATCCAAATCTGGCGCCACGCCACAGAGAGTAACCAACGCGCGCTCCCTGCGCTCTTTAAAAACTTCAACGGTTGCCAACCAACTTATTAATAGATGTGCACCGGGAGCCATAAACTAATACCTGTAAATGGTTTAGAAATCCTTTCTGAATGAGCCGTGTTTATCCAACTGCGCACTTTCGATAATCACTTCAGCAATATAGTGATGTGCATGGGGAAAGTTTTCAGCGCCCCAATCGCCGCCAACTAAATAGTGGTTTGCAATAAAATCTCGTCTTACTCCAAGGCTATACATAAATCTTCTCAACTCATCACGGTAAATAAAATTAATAACAACTAATAAACAAATAATGCCTGGATCAGCGTCTCAGGCTGTTGATCCAGTTGTTGGTAAACGGCGGGCGCGTCTTCCAGCGCTACGCGCTGGGATACAAACTGCGATGGACGTATGCGACGAATCATATCCCAGGTCACTTCAAAGCGACGCGCTTTGGTCCAGCGCCCGGTAAGCTCGGGGCTAAGGCTACTAACTTGACTGGTAGTGATTTGCAAACGATTGCGATGTGCCGCACCACCTAAATAAACAGGTGCAGATTTGGTGCCATACCAACTGCCAATCACAATGCGACTGTGATAGCCGCTGAAATCCACCGCCAGATTGAGCACATCGGGCACGCCAGTTAATTCGTAAATTAAATCCGCTCCCTGTATTTCACTTAAACGTTGTTGATGCGTATTGCGTTCTTCTGCCAGTAAAGGGTCAAATGTTTTTGCACCCAATTGTGCTGCAATTTTACGGCGCACGGCCCATTTATCGGCAACCAATAATTCACCCAGCGGCATTTGCGCTAACAAACTCGACAATAACAAACCTACAATGCCCTGCCCTAACACCAATACACGCTCACCGATGATGGGCTTTCCGTCTTGCAATAAATTAACCGCGGTTTCCATATTCGCTAGAAAAACTGCGTCTTCAGCAGCGATATCATTGGGAACAGGAATCAAATTTTCTACTGCGCTTATAAAATGGCTCGCATGAGGTTGAAACGCAAATACAGCTTGCCCCAACCAGAATTCCTCCACCCCGTCACCGAGTTGCACAACTGTACCTACGCATGCGTATCCGTATTGCAACGGATAGGTTTGGTTTTGCAAACTCTGGATATTTGCATCCAGCGCAATCTCAGCGGGTAACTGGCCGCGATAAACCAGCATTTCTGTTCCCGCACTAATCGCGGAGCAAATCACCTCAACAACAACTTCACCTGTCGTTGGCAATTCAATTTCACTCGAGCGAACCTCTATTTGTTGCTGGCCGGTAAACCATAACTGCTGCGCATTTTTTTTCATGATTTATCACCCTGATCAGCCTTGCCTTGATAAGCCAGCTCACCCCAAATAATTAAATCATCACCCAAACGCTCGGTGTTAAATGGCTGGACCCCCGGCAATTCAACACGCGAGCTGATTTCCAAATCTCCCACCGCTTTATAACCACCCACAAATTTGGGCACCAGCGTAATCACCACTGCATCAACTAACTGTGCCTTGATAAACGCGGTAATTACATTCGCACCGCCCTCTACCATTAATTGGCGAATGCCTTTTTCATAAAGCAATGCCAGCGCATTCTGCAAACACACCCGACCATCAGCCCCCGGTTGCAAGGAGCAGATCTCTGCCCCCTCCTGATCTGGCCATTGATTAGCCTGGGTGGTCAGAATCCAGCAGGGTTTTTCGGCACACTGGCGCAAGCGTGCATCACTGGGCATACGCAATTGGCTATCCAGCACAATCGGCTGCGGGCTCTGGCCCGACCAATGGCGAACATTCAGTTGTGGATCATCTGCTAGAACGGTGCCTATCCCCACCAAAATTCCATCATGCAGACTGCGCAATTGGTGGGTTAAACGCAGGGACTCATTACCACTTAACGCCAAGGGCTCGCAGGAGCGCAAGGCGATACTGCCGTCCAAACTCTGGGCGTAGCTAAGGGTTACGAAAGGTCGGTTAGTGGGAGCGCGGTTTTGCTGGGCACTGGCAAGCCAGTGTTCAATCATGTTATTCAAATTCATGCAGGTCACTGAAATAACGGCCTGTTGCTACAGCGCCTTATATTTGTGGTCTTTATTGTGTCAGTTGCTGCGATCTTAAGGCAGAATTAGCGCCCGACTCAACCGCCCTGACACAACACGCGATCTAAATGCGAACTGCACCGGCAATGACAAACTCCAATAACCCCCATATTCCTGTGTATTTTGCGGTGCCCGGCGATATCAACAACCTCACCGGCGGCTACGGCTATGACCGCGAATTGATCAAAGGGTTGTCACAACTGGGCATTACTGTGGAGTTATTATCACTTTCTGCTGAGTTTCCTGCGCCCAGCCCCGCTGCACTCACTGAAACGGCCAGATTATTTGCGAGCCTACCCGATGACGCCCTGGTAATTGTCGATGGCCTCGCCTTCGGGGTAATGGACGAGATCGCGCAACAGCAAGCAAAACGTGTAACACTTATCGCCCTTTGTCATCACCCCTTAGCGCTGGAAACGGGCATTGATGAAGAACAAGCCACACGCCTGCGTGCTTCTGAAACATCTGTATTAAATGCGGCACATGCGGTGATAGTCACCAGTGCGGCAACTGCGCAAATACTCGTAAACGATTTTTCAGTTACTAGTGACAAAATTATCCTCGCACGCCCCGGCACTCATCGCCAGGCCTTTGCAGAGGGCAACAATCAACCACCACAATTGCTGACCGTTGCCACACTCACCAAACGCAAGGGTCATGATGTATTGGTCAAAGCACTCGCACAGATTAAACATTTGCAATGGCAAGCAAAGTGGATCGGCAGCGCTGCTTTTGATCCGGAGTGGGTAAATTACCTCAGGCAATTGATCCAAGACTCCGGATTAGAAAACCGCATCGAATTAATTGGCAACCTTGATGACCTGACCAACGAATACGCCAATGCTGACGCTTTTATATTACCGTCGCATTTTGAAGGTTACGGCATGGCCTTCGCTGAAGCGCTGGCGTTTGGTCTACCTGTGATTGCAGCACGCGCCGGCGCAGTTCCCGATCTAGTGCCCGCCGATGCAGGAATACTTATCCCACCTGCAGATGAAAATGCCTTGGCTAGTGCAATCACTGAATTATTAACGAATCACCATTATCGCCAACAACTGCAACTGGGTGCACAACGCGCCGCTCTCACGCTTCCAACCTGGGAAGACTGTGCAGCAATTGTGGCCAATCTTATTTATCGATTGAGGAATTTATGAGTAGTTTTTCTATTGCCTGGCTAGACCTGCGTGAACCTGCTGATTTTGCAGCGCGCGATAAAACCCTAGTGCAAGCTGCATTGGACTGGTTAGGGCAAAAAACTGATCCTATTTCCCCCGATCGCATTCTGGTTGACTTAGGCTCTGGCACCGGTTCCACAGTGCGCGCACTCACCAAACTCGGCGCAAGTAATTTTGTGTGGCGCTTAGTAGATTTGGATGGAAAGTTATTGGATGAAGCGCTCAAGCGCCACGGCAAGCAATTATTGATTGAAGATTATCAGGCAGATTTAACCGTCGTAAATGAATTGCCATTGACGGGAGCTAACATTGTCACCGCATCCGCATTATTTGATTTGGCCTCTGCTGAATTTTGCGATTCATTAATTGCACGTATAGATTCACGCAAAACTGTGTTTTATGCCGCACTGAATTACGACGGCAATACACAATGGACACCAGCACACCCACTCGATGAAGTTGTGCTAACCGCTTTCAATCAGGACCAATTGCGCGATAAAGGCTTCGGCCCCGCCCTTGGCCCAAAGGCTACTGACTATTTAAAGGCAAAATTGGCATCAGTCGGCTATCAGGTACAAATTGCTGCCAGCCCATGGCAATTAACCGGCGAACAAAAAGCGTTAGTAGAAAACCTGATTGAAGGAATCGCCAATGCCGTGGCAGACAATTACGGCATTGATGCTAGTGCGCTGCAAGATTGGAAGACTTTTCGTTTGCAGCACTCACCAACGGGAAGTTGTGTGATTGGGCATTGGGATTTACTGGCGCTGCCCGGCAAATAAAATGTTTAGTGAGAAAAAGTTTCAATCCATTTATTCTTGATCTCATCCATTCCCCATACCGGGCCGGCATCCGCTGGTGTCAGGCCCTCTGCCCAATTCCAGTTGGCTATTGCCTCAATGACTCTTGGATCGCGCGCAAAAAAATGCACCGGTACATCGCGATTATCGGTGGTGCCAGTTACCAGTGGCGCGGGTTGATGATCGCCAAATACCAGGGCAACGGTATTGTCATTAGCGTAGTGAGTTAGATAATCCACTACTGCTCTGATTGAGTATTGCGTTGTTAAACGGAATTGCAGGCGTACGCGATCTGAGTCTTTCCACACTTCTTCCGGTGAATCTCCGCTCGTTGCTTGTGCATTAAAAATCTGGCCATCACCAATTTGATTCCAGTCCACTAATTTCGGCACCGGCGTCCAGGGGGCATGGGAAGAAATGAGTGCGATTTCCGCCATTACCGGTTTACGATTTTGAACATCCAACTCATTGCGTTGGAATGCCGCGAGGGAAAATTGATCCGGCATGGTGATCCAGTTAAATGGCTTACCTTGATAACCAGAGTTGTAGGCATGATAAATCTGGTCGTAACCAAAATAATTGCCTTCTGGCCACGCCATGCTAATCGCGGGCATCACCGCCACAGTGCGCCAGCCGGCAGAATTAAATAAGCGGTTAATGGACGGATAATCACTCATCACCAGGGTGTCGTAACGAGTTTGACTGTTGATCCATAAGCCCGACATGGCAGTGCCATGGGCAAACCAACTAAGCCCACCAAATGTTGGCGAGGTTAAATAGGCGCTGCGCATCGCTATTCCCGCAGCGCGCAACTGTTGTTCCTGCTGTTGTAAAAATGGACGAAATTCTCCGGAAAACTCAGGTTTATCCAGGAGCGTACGTCCGTAGGACTCAATAAAAATAATCAACACATCCTTGCCTTTTAATGCTGCAAATAATTGCGGATTATTTTTCACAGCGGAAGCTTGTGCGCTTGTCTGATTGAGTTCTTTGCGAAATTCGCGCGTATCGCGAATGCTGGCAATTGTAGAGCTCGTGTGCATAGCCAGTAAATCGTAAAAACCGGCAATGGCGTAGCGAGAATCTGTCATACGCAAACCACACCAGACAACTAACAGGCCCACCAATACCAGCATACTGGGTTTTGCATAAGCTAATTGTGTATTGCGGATGGCGTTCAACAATAAAAATGCCAAGCCGATAATCAACAGCGCTAAAGCAACCAATACAACACCGACAACCAACGCCGCAGATTCGCCCAATGCACCTTTTAGCAAATGGATTCCATTGCCGAGCAAATAAGCATCAAAGATCGGATTAAACGGCCGGGCAAATACATTAAAGGTTGCCATGTCCGCAATTTTAAAAATCACACCTGCGGCCAACACACTGGCTGCCAACCACCGCAGCAGCTTCCCAATCACACCGGGAACCAGTAACACTAACCCTAGCAACAGCAATTCTAATGGCAAGCGCAAAAAGCTATCCGCGGTGATATCGGACAGACGATTGGGAATGAGCAATGCACAAAAAATCAGGCTAACAGCCAGGAACAAAAAAATGTTTTGCAAAACAGGCTTTTTTAGATATTTATTCATTATTTAAATTAGTTCAGCATCGTTATCAACAGTGTGGATCTTATCACCGACACATTTTTTGGCAGAAATATATCTGTGCTTGAGAATAGTTACGATTTTTTGCGCAGAATAACCATCCCCAAAAATACTTTCCCGCGGCGAGTTACCAGGCATTTCCTCAGGCGAACACTGATGTTCCAACAAAAATGAATCCAGATATTTCGTTAACCCTGCGGCATCCGCACCCGTTATCACGGTTTTTTTATTACTCAGAGATTCCGGCCTATCGGTACGATCCCTCACTATCAACAATGGTTTATCCAAGGCCTCTGCTTCTTCCTGCACACCGCCAGAATCAGTCACCACCAACTCGCATCTGGCCAACAACCACACGAACGTTAAATAATCCTGCGGAGGCAATAAATATATATTAGGTATGCCATCAAGTAATTGATATGCAGGTTCTTTAATCATCGGGTTAAGATGGACCGGGTAAACAAAAGTCCAATCCGGGTTTTTCCTGGCGCATTCAGCAATTGTATTGCACAAGCGGGAAAAAGTTTCGCCAATTGACTCTCGCCTATGCAGAGTAATTAACACCATTCGCTGCACCAGCCTGGCGGCAGGGATTTTGATTTGCCCAACCAACCGGCCAACAAATAGAGCATCGGCATTTTCCGGTAACATGTCGCGGACCAAACGTAATGCATCAACTACTGTATTGCCCGTTATATGGATGGATGCAGGATTGACATTCTCACGCAACAAATGGTCCATGGCACCGACTGTCGGAACCATATGAACATCCGCAATACGACTAACCATCTGACGATGCGCCTCCTCAGGATAAGGCGTCAGTAAATTTCCTGTCCGCAAACCTGCCTCTATATGAACTAGAGGTGTCTGATTGTAGAAAGCAGCCAATGCTCCCGCAATACAACTGGTTGTATCCCCTTGCACAAGTACAACATCGGGTTGCACGCGAGTAACCACATGCTCCAATTCAGTTAACATACCCGCAAGTGATTGTGATATTGGCAAATGTGACACATCAACATTGAGCTCAATATCGACATCCACACGAAACAATTCAAGCACCTGACTCAGCATTTCACGGTGCTGACCCGTTACACAAACCACCGGTGTTATTGACTCATCCTGCTGAAGCGCACGAATAACAGGAACCAGCTTTATTGCCTCTGGCCTGGTACCAAAGATAATTAACACTTTTAAAGCCACAACCTACCCCGTTCTATATCAAATCCCGCCTTACTGCACCAGCATGGCCTCAACAGAATAAAAATCTGCACCTGCACCATCTCCTTCACCGTAATTCCACCACTCGGCACTTACCTTAAAACCGGTAGCCTGTAAAAAACTACATAACTCATCAGGGGTATAGGGACGAATACGACTCTCGGTATTAATCACTCGCTCAAGATCACCTTGTACAGAATATTCCTCGTAGCGACGCTGAATAAAATTGATATCGCCTTCCGGGGTTATACGTTTAAATCGTTTAAGCAGACCGCCTGAGGGAACGGAGCGAACATAGTCGTCCGTCCAGCCAGTTGCCAACCTTGCCACCGGTTTAGGAGTAAATGCATCTAACAGTACACATCCCCCATCGTTAAGCAGGGGCTTTAGCGATAGTAAAAAATTTTTAACCTGCTCAGGATGGGTTAAATAGTTGATGCTGGAGAATCCAAAAAAGATATAGTCAAACTTTTTCTGTAACACAATCGCGGAGGCATCCATGGCCACCAATTGAATATCAGGTATATCATCACTCGCATCATGTAACTTTTTTCGCAGTTCCAACAGCATAGGTACAGATGCATCTATACCGACTAACTCACCACACACCTTGCTAATTGGAATACTAATTCGACCTGTACCGCACCCCACCTCCAGAACTGAGCTTTTACCCGCTACACGATCAAGATAAAAACCCACATCATTAAAGCGCATGTTAAGAGCCATATCCTGATCAAAAATCGAAGCGATCAGATCGTAATTTTTACTCACAGAAGAGTTCATAAAGGCTTATCCATTGCATGATAGACAGTTAGCTGCTTGGCAGCACGCGCACTCCAGTAAAATTGCTGCAACTTTTTACTATCAGGAATTTCATGCTCACGACGTGCCAATTCATTGTCCACATAGAAAACAATCAAATTAAAAAACTCGTCCCAATCATCTGCTATTTTCAAGCCCGAAAACTGATAAGCATCAAGGCCTCGGGCAGCATCACGCGTGGTAATACAAATACGCCCACAAGCAAGTGCCTCTATGGTTTTCAAGCAAGAGCCACGAATACCATTAAGCGGATTCACCACCAGTGTTGCACCGGCAAGATATTCACCCATTCGATCCGTCATATCGACAAGCTCGATACCTTGTTGTTGAAAGCTGGGATTCATCGTCACAAAGGCGGTTGAATCTTCCAATCCCGCAAATATTTGCAATCGAA
Organism: Gammaproteobacteria bacterium; assembly: GCA_021151625.1. GTDB lineage: Bacteria > Pseudomonadota > Gammaproteobacteria > Pseudomonadales > Cellvibrionaceae > Cellvibrio. Next base: position 30,843 of record JAGKWY010000086.1, read on the forward strand.
TATCCGGGTAACGTTCACGTAAGGGTTTCCAAAGCTGTTCGATAAATAATTCAATACCCTCACGATTGGGTAAATAACGAAATGGCCCAACAAACACCAAAGTTTTACCGCTTGATGCAGACAGATAGCTAAAACCCCGAGGATCAACACCGTTTTCAATACAATAATTTGGTACTGGCAATAGCTGGGAATCGTCGGGACTACAAGTAAATACAGCATCATATGCGGGTAACACTTTTAACAATCGCTGATCCGCATGGGCCGCATCAGGCCCCAACCCCAAATTTACGTCATGTAGTGTTATTGCCCAAAAGGAGTTTTTTTGGCGAATACTCACCAATTCACACAGCTCCTCATGTTCTATTTGCACAACAGCGGGATTCACTTTTCCTACAACCTGTTTAGTAAGTCTATACAATTCATTACGGGCATGCGTGCTCATGCGTGCACTCCTGCCAATACCCGTCTCAGAACGGGGAGAATTTAATAATGTAATTGCAGAAAATGGATTATTAGCTGGCCAATCAATTCCCGCATAGCTACTCCCCTCATCGGAAATAAGCCAAATGTTAAAATACCCGGAAAGCACCTGATATAAATTGCGCTGCCGAATAGCGGCACCATGTGCTGTGGGATAAATGGCAAAAGGGATAACCAGCAATAACCAGGGCAAATCCGGATTAACGCTTTTCAATCGGTAATCAGTACTGCATTTTACTTGTGAACGCTTTATATCCTGCGGAACTATTCCTGAAAAATATGTTGCATGAAGCAAGCCCTTTATCACATGCCAACCTGTACATCCTGAATCGCGCAATCTACGCCCTAACCAAAACGGATGGACCCCTTTAAAACCAAACCTGAGATAAAAAATCCATTTATTGCGTGTGAAAATGCGCTCAACCTGCTCAGGAGTATAAAAACGGCCAACTGTTGCCCGATGTAAATGCCAGACTCGAGCCGCAGGAACAAACAAATTAACATAACCCGCTACCGCAGCCCTAACCCCCCAATCAACGTCCTCCCAATAAAAGGGGTCATAGCCATAAGAAAATTTAATAAACCTTTTGAGCAAACTTGCCCGAAAAAGAGACGCACCACCACCAGAATATAAATGTTCAACGACTGCTGTTGATGTGGGTTCGCAATCAAACAAGTGCACATCATCATACTCAATTCTAATGCCAGTTAACCCCGTCTCCTCCCGGCGACGCTTTTGATCTTCAAAGAAAATCTGGCTTGCAATTGAAAAAACATCGGGTGAGCGGAACTGAACTAATTGTTGCAGGCAGTCAGCTTCCAAGCGCATATCATTATTTAACAGAAATACCCATTCATAGCGGACGTTTTCCAACCCAAGCGTTATTGCACTTGAAAAGCCCAGAGGTTCAGTTTTATGTACCCACTCGACCACAGGAAATGCTGCTTTTAACTCTTGATAACGAGATTCAGGGGCACCATTGGCCACCACAATTAACTGGTATGGTTCCTGGATTCTGGCCAATGACTGCGATATCGACTCCAGACAAATTCTTAATAACGCCGGATTATCTCTTTCCGGGATAATCACCGAAATGCCCGCGGCACCAGCCATCAAATCACTGGCGGTTGCATTAATACTTAAATGGCTTTGCCGATGGATTGATCTGCGATTTAAAACACGCCCCAATCTGGATACGATGCGACACAGAAAATAAAAAGAAACCCCAACAAAATAACTAATCCCATAAGAGATTCGACTTTTTATCGACATATAATTTCCGTTAGTGCAAAACCAAGTTGTCGGGCATCCATACCAATATTTTTTTCTTGCGGAGCAAATAAACTGGCAACCTCAAATTCAATAACAGTTAGCGCTTCCCCTATGGATTCCAATGGTACATTTACTCGAAACGAATAAAGGCCATTACTGGTATTTTCCACAGATATTGCTGTACTACCCACCTTTATACAAAGCACATTTGTCGTTATATCGGGTACAGAGGGCAATATGCCCGATACCTGCAAGCGAGACGCTTTAACGCTTTTAAATACTACAGCTTTGGCAATATATGTTGCAGACCATACGTGATTACCTTCTGCGGCATGCCAACCTGACAAAAGCTGTTGCTGACACTCCATCGGGTAAAGATAGGGCTTTACCTGCAGAGTGTTAGCAAGTGGTTGATATGCAAGTTTGTAAATACAATTGCGGCATTTTTCATCCACTCCCTCGCTATAGTCATCGCGGAATTGCTGATAGTCGTGGCTATGCCAAATTGCATGAAGATCATCCGTTTGCAAATTACCCAACACAGTTTTGTCGCGCACCTCACAAGTCACCAGATCACCATTAGCCAATACGTGCACAGTGCTCCAGGGATTTTGCTCACATGAAAATATTTTTGCCCCATCAGGCAACAATCCGGAAAATGCCACGGGCATTTCACCAAGACAGGAATTTATATCAAGCTCTCGGCTGGATACATTCAACGCTATCGCAGGATATTGATTACTAACATTAGTCAGCATTTGCGCTAACTGCGCGCGAAAATTCCCGGTAAGGGATCCCGCAATTAACTCCTGACTAAACCGCTCTTCAATCTCATCGCGACGAATGACCGGATGAATATCAATTTGCCCAACCCCTATATCCTTGGCCAAAGCAGCCACCAGCGGCAGTTCACTGAGGTTTCTCTCCATAGCGACAAAAGCAAAATCAACGAGTGGTAAATGGCTCCCATAGGTATTTTTAAAAGATTGCAGTAAACCGATATTTTCGCGCAGGCTGACCACCGAAGAATGCCCATAAATACTTTGGTACGCAGGTTCATTTAGCGCATGAATAGAAATAGTTAGTCTATCAAGTCGTTCCCGCACCAGTGCCTCAATAACTTTTGGTTTCGCTGAACTCAATACAGTTACCAACTCAACTCTGGCACCTGTGGATTTTGCCAAGGCTATCGCTTCCCCCAGTCGGGGATAATGAATCGACTCACCAGAGTAATTTAACCTGATCACCGCTGGTCTATGCATTTGAGCAATAATTTTTTGATAGAGCGCAAACTCCATGTGCTCGCCTTTTCCCCTCAACGTAGAACGGGAGCAAAACACACAATCAAACGGACACTTGGAAGTAAGTTCAATCCAATACTCCAACGGCAAGCTCTGGGTTCTCAATATCGACACGTCAGTGACTGATACTATTTTTCCTGCAGGAGGAATTACTCTCTCAATTAAGGATTTTAATAAAGACATGCAAACTCCCTTGGTGCGATCGCCTTGCCACCCAACATTACCCTCAGGTAAAACCCCAGTGCTTGTCTGGCAAATAAAACAGGCCAGGTATTTTTATAATTCACCTCGCACGGAGAAAGTGTGAAATTCAGACTACCGTCCAACTGGATTGTCGAACTCAATAATTCATAAAGCCTTGCAACCACAATGGGGTCAAAAAATGGTTCGCAGCAGCCTAGCCGCAATAATTGCGCAATAGCATCGCTACGCCGATAATCCATTGCAACTGTGTCGCTAGCGCTAACCGCTTCGGCCAGACGAACAACCCATCTTTTTCCTAACGAAAAATCAATCCCATAATCAGCCCCTAGCAGCAAAGCTCCTTCAAGCGCATAAGCAATACTGTGCGGGTTATGATCATCAAACTTTGCTCGATTGAAATCATTTACCAGTGCAGGCAATACTTCATCCAGCCTCCCCAAGAGACGCTGATCGTGCCGATCAATTGCAGATCGTCGCAAAGCTGCTAATACTTTTAATTGATAAGGACCAGATCGTATTGACCAACGATCAGGGGCATTTTCAGGCCGCCCATTAAACCAGCGTACAGCATCCAACTTTGTACCAGAAAAAAAGCTATCAATATAACTACGCAATTCATTTGTATTCCAGTGACAATCCTTTCCCATCACCGCAACATCTGTGACTCCTCGCCACAACATTGCCACATCAAAAATAAAAACCCCCTCGTTGCGCCAGTCCGTCAGCAAAGTAGAGTATTGAGAATAATCCCGTGTAAGTGGTAGTGTCGATCGAGACCAAAGAGTCTTTTGATAATTAATGATTTGCGCTGCGCGGACGGCAAGATCATCGGCCACATTATCGAATTGCCGCCGATAAGCAAGATATGAAAGATAATATCCCGCAATTTCAGGATAGGTATAAAGCGGACGACCAAACTGATCAACTGATCCGACAACTGCACCATTATTATAAATTTCTGGTCTTGTCAGCCACGCATCCAGATTTTCTATTTGCTGGGAAATAGATTCAATTGTTATGTTAGCAACTTCACCGGGAAACACGTTCCCTCCTTATTTTTCTTTTCCTATATACCAATCATCACGATAGGTTTTTACCAACTCCGGATAAAGTACTGTCATTACCGTTGCAAGAATCCCGTTAAGAAATCCCTCGGGAAAAGTCAGCAATACAAATATCCAGAAATGTTCGCTCACTGCTTCAAGCTGGATTGCACTATCCGTTATATAAAACAATAACCAGGAGCAGGCGCCGATCAATGAGCAACTGAGCATTGCACCAAAAAATCCTACGCCCCAAAAATAGGTAAAGGGATTTTTGAATTTCCAGCGATTTACCAGCCAAATCATTAACCAGGCCCAACTCGCTGGAACCAGTACACTCAAAACGAAATCCACTGGGAAGGTACGCAAATCAAATTGCGCTAACGCCATATCCCATTCCAGACTGGCGGCACGAATTGGTATTTGGTAAACCTCCAACACCACTAATGCCCCAGCCCCGATCAACAGCGCAAAACTCCAGCCAAATACCATGGTGGTTACAATCATCATTAACGGGTGGATTGCAATCGCGCTCCACACCGAGACCTGCAACAGCCAGATAACCGCGAGCGACAAAATCGCGGCAAAAAATACGTGCTGCCGCTGCGAATCAGCCAGCAATAATTTCCAAGGAGCCGTTATGAGCGCTGCAAGTAATGCAGCCACCGCAATAGCGCTACTAGTCCAAAATAAAGTAGCGCCAGGTGCAAACAACAGATTCATGAAAGCGGATTAAACCTGCGCTTCCTTGTGTCCTTGCGCTTGCAAGGTGGTGCGAATTTTTTCAGCAGTTTGCTTTAAGGTGTCACCATCAGCATTTTTTGCATACTCAAAACTTAAATCTTTCATGGAGTCCATCGGCACCACATGCAAATGAGTATGCGGCACTTCCAAACCGGCAATCATCAAACCTACCCGCGTTGCGGGGTAAGCCACTTTCAACGCGTTGGCAATTTTGTGGCTGACTTGCATCAGGTGGGCAGCCAAATCTAACGGCAAATCACTCCATTGATCAATTTCCTCACGCGGAATTACCAGCACATGTCCCTGACGGATCGGCTGAATAGTCAGAATCGCCACAGCTTTATCATCCTTCCACACAAAATTGCCCGGAATTTTTCCTTCCATAATCAGGGTAAATACGCTTGCCATAAAAACTCCTTAATCAGAAATAATGCTATGGGATAAAAATTAATAAACCGCAAGACCGCGCCGCAATAATTCGCGCGCAAGTATCTCGTCGATTTGATGGATAGTTTCGTTGTTAAATTCAATATAAGCGACTTTATGTTTTTTATAGAGCTGTTGTTTTTCCAGCTCACCACTGATCACCGCCGCGCGATTAGTTTCCTGCTCAAGTTGGTCAGCCCAGCACTCCAGACATAACTCCGCTTCGGGGATATAAAAATCGGCCAATGCCGAATCTGTATCCCACATCAACAAATAATCGCGCGCATGAACTACGCGCGCTAAATACAGCCAATTGTTAATGCGCCGTTGTACTGCGTTATTTACGCTGTGGCCATCCAGCGCTGGCTGTCCATCCAAACCAGCATCACCCTGAACTTGCAACAAGGAAGCAATTAACTCGGGTTCATCGAGAATTGTCTCTGGCCAGGTCACAAAAGGAATCCCTGATTCGGCTTCCTGCTGCTGTCCCCCCAGTGATTTTCCCTTGGCACTTAACAACCAACCGCGGATATGTTTTTTAATCAGGCCCTTTTCCGCGAGCAATAAATTCACCAGGCGCGCGGGAATATCCCATTTGTGCGCGAGATTAGTCGCACTCAGTGGCGCCTCTGGTAAAAGTTTTAATAAAGGGTGATGCTGAACGGATTCGGGCCAGGCAATGTATTCGCCGTATTTTGGGTGGTTAACGTAGGTTCCACCCTCAAATCGCCCTTTTTCGGTGAGCTGCCAATGGTTGTCTACTTTGACAATCCAGCCGCCGGAGGTGAGCAAAATAAACAGTTCCTTGCTCTCCTTACCGAGCAAACGCGCCAAAGCGGTTGTGGAAATGTGTTTTTCTGCCATTATGCGCGTCCTATAGCCATGCCATTTCGGGCTGACACCAACCGGCCAGCACTATTGAGGTCGGCCATTCTACTGCCTTAGAGAGACTTATGCCTATTTGGGTTGATGGCGACGCATGTCCCAAAGTCGTCAAAGAAATTCTGTTCCGCGCCGCCCACCAGCGACAAATTCCACTGACGCTGGTCGCCAACCAATACATCGCCGTACCCGCATCGCCCTTTATTAAAAGCCTGCAAGTCAGCAGCGGCTTTGATGTGGCGGATAATCATATAGTCGATTCACTCCAACCTGGCGATCTGGTGATTACCGCCGATATTCCCCTGGCCGCCGATGCCCTTGCCAAAGGTGCTGCGGTGATCAACCCGCGTGGGCAGGAATACACGCGCGATAGCATAGGCGCACGCCTGAATATGCGCGACTTTATGGAGACCATGCGCGCCAGCGGTGCGGTAATGAACGAAGGCCCGCCGCCGTTCAGCCAGCAGGATCGGCAAAGCTTTGCCAATGCGTTGGACCGCTGGATAGCCGCAACAAAGAACATAAAACCTGGCAAGGGCTAAATATAACTGGCTTAACGGCGCTCAAAACCCTATACTTCGCGCACTTTCAGTAAGCCCTCCTAGATAGTGAAAATCGAATCCTGGGCTATGCTGAACAGACAGGATGTCTGAGGGCTGCCCGTTAATCCTTTGCGCAACAGTTTCCCTGCATGAAGGTTTCCCTGCGTTTCATCGCTGATGACTGGTTAAAACCAGATAGCTCAGCGGCACCAATACGGCCCGCCCCAAAGTGCGCAATCTATTACGCGAGTGGACTCGCCGATTGCAGCGGGTGTGCTCTTATCAGGTTTATTTTTATTTGTGTTGATCACCTTTGTGACTCACTGCCTGACCATCACCGCGCGGGACTCTGTCCATCATCAAAATACTAATAACAACCGCAATTACTTATCTGGCCGCAAGGCTCGGGTAGTGGCTGGGGTTTGGTATTTTTTTAGTCATCAGTTACACAGGTTATTACATGTCTGAACCTATTTTGTTTACCGATTTAGCCCTTTCCGAACCCGTATTAAAAGCCATCCAGGCTGTGGGTTACGAAGTTCCTTCCCCAATTCAAGCCGCTGCAATTCCCGTATTGCTACAAGGTGGCGACATTCTGGGGATGGCACAAACCGGTACCGGTAAAACTGCAGCCTTTGCGCTGCCATTGCTCTCCAAATTGGACGTTAAACAAAACGATCCGCAAATCCTGGTATTGGCACCCACCCGCGAACTCGCGATTCAGGTGGCAGAAGCCTTCCAAAAATACGCCGCACACATCCCCGGCTTCCACGTTCTGCCAATCTACGGCGGCCAGGACATGACCAGCCAGTTGCGCCAATTAAAGCGCGGCGTGCATGTTGTGGTAGGAACTCCCGGCCGCGTTATGGATCACCTGCGTCGTGGCAGCTTGAACCTGAACAATTTGAAAAGCCTGGTACTCGACGAAGCGGACGAAATGCTGCGCATGGGCTTTATCGATGACGTTGAATGGATTCTGGAACACACGCCAGCAACACGCCAAACCGCACTTTTCTCCGCCACTATGCCGCGCGAAATTCGCAAAGTGTGCGACAACTATTTGCGCGATGCGAAAGAAATTAAAATCGCCAGCACCCAATCTACCTGATGTAGCAGCGCGCGGTATCGACGTAGAACGCGTAAGCCACGTTGTTAACTACGACATTCCTTACGACAGCGAAGCTTATGTACATCGCATTGGTCGTACCGGCCGTGCTGGTCGCAGTGGTAAAGCAATTTTGTTTGTTGCGCCACGCGAAAAACGTTTGCTTTACACCATCGAAAAAGCGACCAAAAAGCCAATTACTTTGATGGAATTGCCAAGCGGTGCAACTGTTACCAAACACCGTATTGACCAGTTTACGCAACAAATTACCGACACCTTGAAAGAACAGGCAGATTTGTCGTTCTTCAACGATTTGCTGGCTGAATACAGCCACGCCAACGATGTATCACCGGAAGAAATTGCCTCTGCCCTCGCCTTCCTGTTGCAGCGCGAGCGGCCACTGCAAGTGAAGTTTAGCGATATCAAACCCGAGCGCAGCGAACGCCGCGACCGCGATGACCGAGGTGGTCGTGACCGTGATGATCGCGGTGGCAGAGACGGCGGCCGCGACCGCGGTTCACGTGAAGATCGTCCACGCCGCGAGCGCAACGACGAAAACATGGATCGCTACCGCATTGAAGTGGGCCGCAATCATGAAGCGCGTCCTGGCGATATCGTTGGCGCTATTGCGAACGAAGCGGGCATTGAAAGCCGTTTTATTGGCCACATTAAATTGCACGACGAATTCTCTACCGTTGATCTGCCAGCCGGCATTTCAAAAGACACTCTCGCCAAACTGAAAAAAGTGCGCGTGCGCAATCGCCCACTGGAAATTTCATTAGATACCGGCCCACGCGGCGGTGATGACTTCCCCGGTCGTGGAAAACCCAAGCGTGACTTTGGTCCAAGAGATGGCGGTCCGCGCGACGGTGGTGGTCGTGAAGGTGGCTACAGAGATAGAGATGGCAACCGCGATAAACCGCGCTTTAATGATCGCGACAATGCCAGCAAAAAATCTGGCTATCGCCCAAAGAAGTCTGACTAAATAGAAATTGTTTCTTGTTAAGTTGTTAGGCCAATAACCCGGCAACTTAAACTCCCTTGTCGCCCTGCATGCAAATGTCAGGGCGATTTTTTTATCGCTCAAATATTAATTTCCCATTTACCGCTTGATTAATCCTTTCCATTATTTGCTCGGATTCTGATTTTCCGCCACAGGAAGTCATATACCAATTTTGTGCTTCACCCGGTTTGGGCACAGATGAACGTAAACATTTACCACCACCCAGATCCACAATCGTTGCCCCTGAAGGATCGGTATGGGTTGTTGGGCCCGCATCAGCACGCTGCAACTCAGGCTTACTCGCTTCCTCATGCAAACGCTTGCGCAAGGCAGGGTTAAAAACGTTCGCCGCAATACCAGTTACAGGTTCATCTGTAGAAGCATTTTTTTGCTGATTAAGTTCACGCAACTCTTCCATTGTTAAGGGCTGAACCACTATTGGTTTTGTCTCTGGTTTATCTGGAATTTGTGACTCAACTCTAGTGGCACTATTTACTTGAACAGACTCCTTAATTTCTGACGCCAGCCTCTCGGGCTCTGCAACCTCAGAAGGTACAGATGGCATTTCTACCGGAATAATTTTTTGTGTCTTCAGTGTTAACTGAATTATTAAAGGTGGCGACACGGATTGTCCAAGCGGCTGCGAATCCTGTTTCCAATAAAATGCCAACACCAGCGCGTGCAGCACAATAGAAACCACACAACCGATTAACAGATATTGAAAGGAAGATCTAACAATGGGTTCTGCCTGTGGCAGGTTCGCGTGAATAACACGGTGATATAGATGGGAAAAATCATCTTCCCTGGAGGAAAGTAAATCAGCCGACATACTTGTGAGCCTGAGTTCGGTGTTTTGTTAGCAATGACCGAATCTAGACTCACAAGCTGGCTATTAGTTCAGCAACAACAGGACAAGAATATTATTCATCAAACATCTGGATCATATAGCCGTCTTTAATTGCTTCGGCCATGGCTTTGTCTGCCGCGATTACACGCGGATCACTAGTAAGATTACTGGGCACCAGTTTACGGTTTTCGATATCGATATCCATAAACCCTGCGCGCATCAGATAGAGCTTGCACAAGTGTTCAGCACCAAATAAATCCTTGAAATTGATATACACAATAAAAGGCACCATCTGCCCTTCTTTAATATCGTCGAAGGCTTTCGCTGCTGCAAGTAATCAATTTCTTCCTGACGCACATTCGGGTTTACGGCCTTTAACGATTTCATGCGCGACAATTCACCTGTTAATTGCTCGGTCACTTTTGCAGTGGCCTCAGCAATTAGCTCCGCTTGTTTTGCTGCGGTAATTTCTTCAGCTTTTTGCACCATGGTAGTTAAAGTCGGACGCGCGTGACGCACTAAATCCTGGGCATTATTGCGCGGAACTTTTTGCAACAACTTACTGAATTGATTAATGCCCAATACACCGGACAAATCTTTGCCCTTATCATCTAACAATACACGCAATAAGGATTGTGGCATATAACGGAACAACTGCAACTCGGCGGGTGCCGGGCAATGCAATACAAACAAGGCTTCCAGCAACAGGGTGCCCGGCTTTAACGGCGGCAACTTCAAGGTGCATAAAGCGGTATTACCAAATTCACTTAACGAAATCAGATCCTGCGCTCCAATAACCAGCGGATGCTCCCAGGAAAGGAACTGCATATCTTCGCGCGATAAAGCCTGCTGGCGATCATAGGTAATGGTCAAACCACTTTCCGGCAGACCAGGGAATTCTGCAACACGCATATGATCGCTCGGGTGCAGCACCAGGCTTTTTTCACTGTGTTTTTCGTAGTCGATACCGAAACTATCAAATACTTGCTCCATGTAATTGGGAAGTGCCGCATTCACATCGTTTTCTGCCAAGGCATCAACCAAGGCCTGGGCCTGCACAGGTTTGCAAGAATTTAATTCCAGTAAACGATCGCGCCCTTGCTGAAGCTGTTCCACCAAATTACTCGCGAATGCACGCGTCTCTTGTGCAAGCTGTGCAAATGCCGGCTCATTATTACTCACTAATGCTGGCAAAAGTTGCTCAGCAAATTGCACATAAACCGCTTGACCAATTGCGCAGGTTTTTTCAAAAGCGTTCAAACCCTGGCGATACCATTTCAGCAATTTTTCCTGTGCGGAATGCTGGTAATAAGGTACATGGATATTTACGGTTGCGGTCTGTCCAATACGATCCAAACGGCCAATGCGCTGCTCTAACAAATCCGGATTGGTGGGCAAATCAAACAACACCAAATCCTGCGCAAACTGGAAGTTGCGCCCTTCACTGCCGATTTCCGAACAGATCAATACCTGGGCACCATCGTCCGCCTCAGCAAAGTAAGCAGCAGCGCGGTCACGCTCAATTAAACTCAACCCTTCATGGAATACTGCTGTGGTAAAACCTTTGCGCAAACGCAAAAACTCTTCAATGGATTGCGCAGAATCTGCATTCGCACAAATAACCACGGTTTTCTTGCGGCGATGCTGGCGCAGCCATTCAGCCAACCAAATTACACGCGGGTCTTGCAACCACCAATCGCTGTCCGTTTTTTGTTGCCAATATTGTTCCGCGCAAATTTGTGCAGCCAATGGCAGACCTTGCAAGGCTTGAACATCGTCAGCATCCAGCTCCAACAGATGAGCATGCAATTTACGCTCGGGGAAACCCGCTACCGAGTTGCGCGTATTGCGGAACAGAACGCGGCCAGTGCCATGGCGATCCAGCAGGTAATGCACAGCGGTATCCAGCGCAACTGTCAGGCTTTGGCTGTCGGCCTTTTCTTGTAACTCGCTCAGCGTTTCTTTCGGTAAATAATCAGCCAGCGCTTTTAACAGTTTTGCAGGGATTGCACCTGGCACATCCTGTTGTTGCTGCAATAACTCTTGCACCAATTCATTGAGCGGCTGATAGGCTTTTTGTTCGGCAATAAATTTTTCCAGATCGTAATAGCGATCCGGGTCCAGCAAACGCAAACGCGCAAAGTGACTTTCCATACCCAACTGCTCAGGCGTTGCAGTTAACAGCAACAGGCCCTTGGATTTTTTGGCCAGACCTTCTATGCAGTTGTAGGCTTTACTGGGCTTTTTCTCCGACCATTGCAAATGGTGAGCTTCATCGACCAACAATAAATCCCATTCGGCCTGTACCGCTTGCTCATAGCGATAATTATTTTTGGTAAGGAAATCGAGCGAGCAAATAATTAATTGCGCGGTTTCAAATGGATTGCTGGTGTCAGCGGATTTTTCTATATCGTCTTCAAAATCATCGACATAATCGACCGATTCTTCAACGCTATCCAGCCCTACTAATGCATTGCAGCGAGCTTCATCCAATAAGGTAAATGCAAGGTTAAAGCGGCGCAGCATTTCCACCAGCCATTGATGCTGTAAGCTTGCCGGCACAACGATTAATGCACGTTGTACACGACCACTCATTAATTGCTGGTGCAACACCAAACCCGCTTCAATGGTTTTACCCAGGCCCACTTCGTCAGCCAGCAATACACGCGGCGCATGACGCTGGGACACTTCACTGGCGATATATAACTGATGCGGGAGCAATTGCACGCGCGGCCCCGCCAAACCAAACATGGCTGATTGGCGATGCTGATTTTGATAATGCAGGGTTTGGTAACGCAGAGTGAAGTGATCGTGCTTATCGATTTGACCGGCAAACAAACGATCGCGTGGCGTGCTGAACTGCACAAAGCTATCCAGTTCAAACTCGGGAATAGCGAGTTGTTCATCGTCTTTGGTAAGGCCGACATACATCAAGCAACCGGCCTGCTCGATCACCTCGGTGATTTTAATTTTGGTTCCGTCCTGATGGCGAACCTTCTCACCCACTTCGTATTTCACCCGGCTCACAGGAGCATTATCCATCGCATAGGTGCGGCGTTCGCCAGCAGCGGGGAAACTCAGGGTTAAGCGGCGGTTGGATACATCCAATACAATTCCCAACCCCAAATCCGCTTCAGACTCGCTGATCCAGCGCTGCCCAATTACAAAACCATCAGCTAACTGCGACTTTCTCACTCAAACACCTACTTAATGCTTACCAGGTTAACCAGGGAAAAATCAAAACTGTCGAAAAGGCGCGCATCATACTGTTTTAACGCCCACAAAACCAAAAAATTTGGCTGTTTGCTTGCATGGATTTCTATAGAATCCCGTCCAAAGATGACAATGATGGTAGTTCTTATGTACATTAATATTCCCGATGCCGCCAGCACCCAACAATTGCAGCAGTTAGTTGCCAAAGCCCCATTTTTGCGCCTGACCAATAGCAAAGAAATTTACCCCGACTCTGCCGGCACTGGCCTGCCCTTATTAGTGGTAGAAACCGCCCTTTGCTCTGCCGTCATCTCTTTACAAGGGGCGCACCTGCTTGAATTTAAAACTACCCAGGGCGATCCATTGCTATGGGTTAGCCCCAATTGCGACTTCACCCCAGGCACTGCTCTGCGCGGCGGTGTGCCGCTGTGCCTGCCCTGGTTTGGCGTGAATCAAACCGACCCAACCAAACCCAAGCACGGCTTCGCACGCAACCAGTTTTGGGAATTGGGTGAAGCCCATTTGCAGAGCGATGGCAGTGTAGAACTGGAGTTTTTGTTTCAAAGCGATGCAAATAATTTATTTGCTTACGACTTTTCTGCCGAGATTCGTATGATTCTTGGCAACAGTGCAAAAATTGAATTAACGATTAACAACACCGACACGGAAGATTTTGATTGCAGCTGGGCAATGCATAATTATCACCGCATTAGCTCACTGGGCGATGTGCGTGTACAGGGGTTGGCCGGGAGAAACTATTTCGACAATTTTGAAAACTACGCTCAAAAACACCAATCCGGTGATGTGGCATTTCCTGGCCCGGTGGATAGAGTTTATCCGGCGATTAATAACCCGGTTAGCATTCAAGGCTCGCCCTCCATTGAAATCACACACCACAATTGCCCCAGTGTTGTGACCTGGAATCCAGGGCCGTTTCTAGCCGGGAAAATCAGCGATATTGGCGCTGGCAACGAGCAATTTTTTATCTGTGTGGAACGCGGTGCGGTGCTTGGTGAGAAGTGGCACCTGGCTGCAGGCACCAGTCAATCGGCCTGGATGGAATTCAAACAAGTTTAATTTTTTGTTCAAACAATCGCACAACAAAAAAGCCGCTGCTCTTCCGAACAGCGGCTTTTCTTTTTCAAGCAATTGCAGCTTTTAACGCAACTGCAACTTGAAACTGATTGAACTTACGCAGGCAGCAATTCTTTTACCGCATCGCGCTCTTCTTGCAATTCTTTTTCAGTTGCAGTCATGCGTGCGCGAGAGAATTCATTGATCTCAACACCTTGAACGATTTCCCAATCACCGTTTTTGCAAACAACCGGGAATGAGTAGATCAGGCCTTTCTCGATGCCGTAAGAACCATCGCTGTATACACCCATGCTCACCCAATCGTTCGCTGGAGTACCCAGAGCCCAATCGCGGATGTGGTTGATAGCAGCGTTAGCCGCAGAAGCAGCAGAAGAAGCGCCACGTGCAGCGATAATTGCAGCACCGCGTTGTTGTACGGTTGGGATGTAATCACCTTCGTACCAGGCTTGGTCAACCAGGCTCAGCGCTGGCTTGCCATCAACCAGGGTGTTGTGCAGGTCCGGGTATTGGGTAGAAGAGTGGTTACCCCAGATCAGCGCTTTGGTGATGTTGTTGATGCTGGTACCAGTTTTGGTAGCGAGTTGTGACAGAGCACGGTTGTGGTCCAGACGAGTCATTGCAGTGAATTGACGTGGGTTGATATCCGGAGCATTGCGCTGAGCGATCAGTGCGTTGGTGTTAGCTGGGTTGCCAACTACCAATACTTTGATGTTGCGTGAAGCGTGATCGTTAATCGCCTTACCTTGTACAGAGAAGATAGCAGCGTTAGCAGCCAGCAGGTCTTTACGCTCCATGCCTGGGCCACGTGGACGTGCACCAACCAGCAATGCGTAGTCGGTATCTTTAAAAGCAACTGAAGGATCATCGGTAGTTACAATGCCAGCCAGCAATGGGAATGCGCAATCATCCAATTCCATCGCTACGCCTTGCAGGGCTTTCAGGGCCGGGGTGATTTCCAGCAATTGCAGGATTACTGGTTGGTCTTTACCCAGCATGTCGCCAGCAGCAATGCGGAACAACAATGAGTAGCTGCGACCCCGCTTGTGCATTTGGCCCAGCTTAAGCGCCCGGGCCACAATTCAGGCAAGAGTTGGCCTCAAAACTGCCCATTCGCAGTTTACTGTGCAAATCCCTTAATGCCGTTCTTACACCTTCTTCCAACACAGGATGATAAAAAGGCAGCTCCAGCACCTCCTGTACAGTCAGGCGTAACTGAATTACCCAAGCCAACTGATGAGCAATATGCTCAGCTGCAGGCCCAAACATTTCTGCCCCCAACAATAAACCTGTGCCCTGCTCCCCATAAACACGCAGCAAGCCACGATTCTTGTTGATGACCCTCGCTCGTCCCTGGTCCTCAAAACTCACTTCGCCAATTGCATAACTATTGCTGCAATGTTTGCGCACGGATTCCAGGTTTTGCCCAATGCTGGCGATTTGCGGATCAGTAAACACAATGCTTAGCGGAGTACGACGCGCAATCGCTCGCACATCTTCCGGGTTGCGCAATGAGCGGCCTGCATTTTCGCCCGCAATTCGCCCCTCATCGACAGCCTCATGCAACAGAGGCACATCGCTGGTGGCATCGCCCGCAATGTAAATTGAAGAGTCGCCACACTGGCCGGTATAACTGTTATAGAGCGGAATGCCATTGCCATCCAACGCAAGGCCAGTATTTTCCAATGCCAAACACTCTATATTCGGACGACGCCCGGTGGCTGCTAAAACATAATCAAACCTTTCTTCAATCATGCCCTTTTCACGATGGCGATATTTAATAAGAACACCATTTTCCTGCGCACGAATGCCAGCAGTTTCTGCATTGAGATCTAAATAAAACTCGCGATTAAATTCAATATCCGCACATTGGCTGATAACCGGGTCACTAATCGCCGCCAACTCACCGCTTTTGCCAAATACAGCTACTTTTACGCCGAGCCGACTGAGCGCCTGCCCCAATTCCAAACCAATAACACCCGGACCAAAAATCGCGATTGACGCAGGCAAATCCCGCCACTCAAAAATGTCGTCACTCACCAATAAACGCGACCCCGCCGCGCTAAGAAATTCGGGAACCGAGGGCGATGATCCGGTGGCAATAATAATTTTTCCTGCTGCTATTTTTTCACTGGCACCCGAACCTGTTTTAACCTCCAACTCCTGTGCAGAAATAAATTTTGCGTAGCCATTTAATTTTTGATCTGCAGGAAAATGCTCTACTGACTGAAGCACAGAATTCACAAACCTATCCCGCTCACTGCGAACTCGCTGCATTACAGCAGCGCCTTTAATAACCGGGCGCGAATAACTCACACCAAACACATCACCCATTGCGGCATGATGCGCGTATTCAGCAGCAGCGATTAACAGCTTGCTTGGCATACAACCAACACGAGCACAGGTAGTTCCATGCTTGCCAGCTTCAACCAGCAAAACACTATCGGTGTATTTTTTAGCGGCACGGTAAGCACTTAAACCCGCAGTACCGGCACCAATAATTGCAACATCAACTTTACGCGTAGGCATACTACTTCCTCTTTTCCTGAAAAATTCACTACATCAGAAAGGTGGCGCAGGATTTGGTTTCAAGCGACCTTCAAACCTGCGACACATTCCTCACAGGACTATGCAATATAAATTCCAGTACAGGGAAACCATTGAAGATAAAGGAAAATCTGCAAGTGAATGAATATCAAACCGAGTAAATTTTTCCACCTGGTGAAAAAAATTCACAGCTTTACAAAATCACTGCAGATTAAAGGTGAATTATACTTGCACACACCCGGCTAACGTGTGAACGGTACTAGCCGGGAGTTTGGTATGTTTAAGAAGATGGGAGTGTGAAGGAGGCTTGTACGAGGGCGACTTATGGGTTGCCGTCACTTCTCATACAAACATCATCAAACCGGAATGAAGGAACACATCAACGATTTCCCCAACGATAAAGAATATCGCTAACCCACGGGTAACCAAGATAACCTTCTTTTTGCGAAATCAAAACTGTATTTCCAACAGCCAAGGAATTGAAAAGACTTTGTGACACTTCAAATTTGATTGTGCCGCACTTGCAACGCCAATCATTCATTACCAAATAATAATCCGTACTTCTCCGCCCCTTTGACGACACCTTATTCACGATCTGAGCTTTAAAACTTTTCTCAGCGCTTCTATCCAACGACATATTCAGGTCACGCATTTCTAGCGCTAATGTCAAAGTAAGTGCAACCGCACCGATACTCGCCAACTCCAGCAACACCAGATGTGTTCTAGCCCCTCGCCCCAACCATTTAATGGCCAAAAACAAAAGCACTGGAACTAATACAAATGCATAAATAACTGCGTCAAATAGAATAGCCAGATAATCTGGCGTGAATGGAACATGAGAATAATTAAGCCGTACAAGTTGTACAACAACATTAATTGCCAGGCCAGAACTAATTGCCAACAATATCGCCGCTTTGACAACAAACGGATCCTTCCAGCTCGCCCCGGCTTTAGAGAGATCCGCAATCACATTCGCCATCAATGACAATGGATGACCAAGCTTTCTTACTACCGAAGCTATATCTTCTCCCAATCCCAAAAACTCTGTATCAAACTTGATCCAGATACGACCATTACGACAATAAATGGTTTTGGCGTTAAAGCCACCACCCGAAAATTTCATAATGACGTCAATAGCAGTACGCAACTTGGGATTGCTTGCAAGAACCTGATGTAACTCAAGGTTATCTGTAATCAGATAATAAGCATCATCAAAAGATTTATCACCCGTTTCAAACTCACTGGATACGCCAACGCGCTTAAAAAACGTATCGAAATACGACTGTCGCTTTATCCAAAAATTAGCCCCCGCAGCACAGCGAGTACCCAGCAATAAACCTGTAGTTCTATTTTTACTCTTCAATAATTTATAGTCATAGCCTTCGTGTTTATCATCGGGAGACCACATAGACTCATGTCTGCGCCAAAACTCGAAGGCTATTGCTATAGTGATGGTTACAAATCCAAAAAGAAACCACATAAAAATCCCTGAATACCATCAATTATTTTTTATAGCGAGCAACCAACGCCTGATACAACTCATCTTTAAACTCAGCCTTGCTCGCATCCAGCGATTGCACAGCTTCTACGAGATGTTCGTTATCTTCGCGACCATCGTGCCAGTGTTTGCGGTAGGAACCATCTTTGTAGCCGTGGTCCTGACGGAAGAAGTTCAGTACGTTTTTGCCAACATAGCCGCGATAGAGTTGGTCAAAACTCATATTTACGCCCGCCATCAAGCGCGCAAACAAACCAATATGGAATTGTTTATCGGCAAGCGTTGCGCCGGCGAATTTTTCCAGGTCGAGGCGAAAATCTTTTTCGTCGGTGGCGATTACCAGTTCTTTTTGCAGGAGAGCAATGATCTCTTCTTGTGAGCTACCGGATTGCAGCAGGATGCTTAAACCAAAGTGCCAAATATCAATTAATTCCAATGCAACTTGTTCGGTATCTGGCGATTGCTTTTTCCACCACTTCCAACCGTAGTGGTCCATCAGCTCGGCGCATTCCACCCAAATAGCGCGATACCATTCGTAGCCCTGTGCTTGCCAATTGGCAGTCACTTTGGTGTTCATTCCATCTTGCAATTCGAGCATGATTTTAATTTGTTGATGTTGTGCAGACATATCTTGGCCTTATTGAGGTAAATATTGTTTGGCTTTGCTAAACAAGCGATAAAAATTTTCAGTGGTTTTTTCAGCTAATTCTTCCAGCGGAATTCCACGCACATCCGCTACAAACTGCGCAACTTCACGCACGTATTTGGGCTCGTTGGGTTTGCCACGGTAGGGAATGGGTGCGAGGTAAGGCGAATCAGTTTCTACCAGCAGACGATCAATGGGCATGTTGCGCACCACATCGCGAATTTGTTCAGCATTTTTAAAGGTGACTATGCCGGAAATGGAAATGTAGTAATTCAAATCCAGTGCAGACTTGGCCATTTCCCAATCTTCAGTAAAACAATGCAAAACACCACTGCTTTCCAGGCTCGCCAACGGAAGCAACCACGCGCGGATGAGCTTGTGCAATATCTATCACGGTTTGGATATTTTCCAAACTAATGCCGATACACAACATTTGCTGGATGCCGCGTTCATGGGCTGCAGCAATGGCCGCACTTAAATCGCCGTTGTAGGGATCCAGCTTGATGCGATCCAAATGGCAGTGGGAGTCAATCAACATAAACAGCTCGCTCAAAAAAGCTCATTCTAAAAACAACAAAGCCAGGTATAACCTGGCTTCGGGGAAACTCGGTGGGAGGCAGATTTTACATGCTGCCCGCATTACATGATATGGCCACAGGTGTTACGGGGAACTACATGGTATGGGTAGGCTTATCTGAGTTGAGCATACCGGCCAGATAGGTTTCGATTTTGTTGATGGCGGTATTGTCCTGATCGCTAAATTGCACCCCT